>JAAYMP010000231.1 GCA_012521315.1 Bacillota bacterium | reverse complement strand
TCCCCGGATGGGCCAAGACCGCCTTACCGCCGGTATCATGGACAACCCGAATGATCTCGTCTAAGGGAGGATATTGGACTTTAACATAACACGGTTTGCCCTGGGCGCAAAAATCCCAGTAAAAATTAACGAAGGGATTATCGCTCCGCTCCCCGCCAGGACGATAGGGCCTAAGTAGCTTATGGTCGAAGTATTCCGGTTTGTTCAAAAGAACTTCGGCGAATTTTTCCCCGGTCCAACTCATCGGCCAATAATGATCGGCACTGATCGCTTCTAATTCTTCTGCGGTTACCCGGAACCCCAATTGGTTAATGAGCCGTAACCGCTGGTGAGAAACGGCCTCATGCTGCCGGGCAATCTCCGCTTCAATCCGGGTGAAAGCGGAATCTTGATCATCAATCCCGTACCCGAGGAGGTGGAAATCGACTCCTTGGTAAGTACCGTCGATCTCAATACCGCAAATATATTTAATCCCCGCTTGCGCCGCCGCCCGCTTCGCTTCGGCGTTGGCCTTCGCGCAATTATGGTCAGTAATGGCCATGATCCGAATACCGGCCGCTTGGCACTCTTTGACTAGCTGCTCTGGGGTAAATTCCCCGTCATCGCTATACCGAGAATGCATATGTAGGTCAATATAAGCCTGTTCTCTAATCATTTTCTCCTCTTCCTTCCGGTCGCGTTCTTCGTCCTAACCCCGGCTACCACTGTTTTCTGGTTGATGGCCCACCTCTCCACTTTTGCCTTGATCGCTTCCAGCCCCCAAGACCAGCCCACGCCCAAGATTAGACCGCCTTAGTTATTCGCCACCGGGACGCCCCAACCTTCATGTTGTTATGTTTTATTAATCCTCCAGTTGAAAGCGGATTTTAACCGTAATTGTCTGTTCCACCGCAGTCTCGGTTTCCCCGTCCGACCAGGCATACCGCCACTGGCCGACCGCTTCCTGCGCCGCCTGATCCAACCGTTCGTAACCGGAAGACTGGGTGACTTCGGTGGCGATCACCTTCCCGTCCGGTGCAATACGGGCGGTAAGATATACCGTCCCTTCCCAGCCCCGCCGCCGGGCAAGCCGGGGGTAGACCGGATCGGTATGAAAGACTTTGACCAGACTGGGGGCCGAACCGTTCTCGAAACCGGCCGGCAGCGTACCGGTTTCGCCCCTTCTTAAATCACCGTTGAAACCACGTAACTTTTCCGTTTGACCCGCTTCTTCTCCTTCTTCTGCTGCTGCTTCCGCTTCAACCGCCGCTACCGGCGGGAACGGGCCATCCATCATCCGGTCTTGACTAGAAGAAGTTAACCCTTGTTCGACCGGTTGAACCGGCGGGGAAAAAACAAGGGGCTTCCCGGCGGGTTCCGGTTCGGTGGAGAGGGATGGCTGCTTTGCTGGGACTGGGACCGGTGGAGACGGAAGCGCCACCTGGTCCGCGTGGGACAACCGGTCAAGAGAAACCGTTTGCTTCGCGGTTTTTTCGGACAAATTTCCGGTCGAATTCCCTTGAGAATCGGCAAAAAGCTCCTCGTTCGACCCCACAGGCGGCGGTGGCAGTTCAACAAGGGTAATCATTCGGTACTCTACCTGCTGGTCAGGGGGAAAGCCGGTCTTTGTCCGTTCGGTGAGCCAGGGCCGGCTTGAACATGGCCAGCATAAGAGCAACAAGTGGATTAAGATGGAGATGAGTAACGCCTTATAAAACAAGGGAAACACCTCAAAAACGCCCGTTCAGCGTGAGCTTGAAGTTCCTGCCCGGCATGGGATAACCTTCTTGGATCTGATATTTAGTATCGGTTAGATTTTCCACATCAAGGCTGAGCACATAATTGGTACTAAGCTGATACCGGATTCCGGCCGAGAGCAAAAGGTAGTCGGGCATCCTCCCGGGGACCTTCCCGTAACGAAACCGTTCATCCCGACGGGCCCCCACCACCTGACACCCGGCGTTGATATTGAACTTCCCAAGGTCGGCCTGGCCCTTTAGATGCAGCCGGTGCTGCCCAAAGAAGTTTAAATCCCTTGTATAACTGTTACGGAGGGAATCCCAACCCCTTTGGTCAACAAAAGTATAGCCCAAGCTGGTTTCGACTGGTCCCCAGTCGTATGTGGCGATGAGATTGAAACCGGCGGTTTTTATTTGCTCAATATTTTCTGGCTTGTAGATCCAATCGCCCTCCGGATCAAGCCAAACGATCCCCTCTCGAAGTTGTGTGCGAAAAAGATTAACCGTAAACGACCTTTGCGCATCCTTCCAATGGCCGGTTAACTCCCACTTATCTCCTTTTTCCGGCTTAAGTTCCGGATTCTCTTCGACCCAGCGCGAATAGAGATCATTCATGGTCGGGACCCGGAAAGCGGTTCCATAATTAAGCCCGAGGTTGAAATGGTCCCCAAGAAACCAGGTTAAACCGAGTCGAGGTGAAAGCGCTTGGTATTGGCCAACCCGGTCCCAGCGTAAACCGGAGTGGAAGAGCAGGGTGTCATTGAGATCCCAAAGGTCTTGCAGATAAAGCCCAAATGCTTGCCGTTGGCGGTTCCCCACCGCCGTACTGTCGATGTGATCGTAATTAAAGGCAAAACCGGCCAAGGAGCGGTGCGTGCCGTGATCGTGCCGGAAAGTCAAGTCCGAACTCCACCGGCTGGACAGGTGGCGATCCTTCTCTTGAAAATCCCCACTTATCCCTTCGTAGTAATTAT
>JAAYMP010000230.1 GCA_012521315.1 Bacillota bacterium | reverse complement strand
TTAAACGGGATCTACTTTGGCCATGGCGTCTATGGGGTGGAAGGGGCCGCCCGTTTTTATTTTGCCAAGCATGTCTGGGAGTTGTCCCTGGCCGAGCAGGCGACGTTGGTTGGCTTGATCCGGGGACCGGAACTGTACACGCCCTATCGCCATCCGGAACGGGCCTTGAAGCGCCGCAACCTGATCCTGGAGGTGTTATTGGGGCAGGGTTTGCTCACCGGGCGGGAGTATGAACAGTTGACCGCGCTGCCCCTGGAGGTGGAACAGGATCCCAGTTATCTGACCACGGGCGGTTACTTTGCCGATTATATTGTGGACTGGTTGACTGAGCAGTATGGTTGGTCCGCCCAGTATATCCGGGCCGGGGGCTTGCGGATCTACACCACTTTGGATGCCTATATCCAACGGGTTGCGGAGGAGACCATTGCCGCTTTGCCCAAGGATGAAAAGGGGGGACCGGAAGCGGCGTTGGTGGCGCTGGATCCGAAGAGCGGCCAGATCCTGGCGATGGTCGGCGGGAGAAATTACCGGTTTTCCAAGTATAACCGGGCGGTTCGCATGCGGCGGCAGATCGGGTCGGCGATCAAGCCGTTGATCTTTGCCGCGGCGGTGGAGAACGGATTTACCACGGATACTCTAGTGGTTGATGAACCGGTGACCTATACCGTGAACGGGAGGTCGTGGACCCCGCAGAATGCGGATAACGAATACCGGGGAGTGATTCCGCTCCGGGATGCGCTGGCCTGGTCGCTTAATACGGTGGCGGTCCGTCTCGTTGATGAGCTTGGTGTGCCGGCGGTCTTCGCTTTTCTCCAGCGTTTAGGGCTGCCTTTGGTGGAGAACGGACCCCGCAACGACAAGGCTTTAGCTCCCCTGGCGTTAGGCGGTTTGACGGAGGGGGTTACTCCTTTGGAATTAAGCACATCCTTTACCGCTTTGGCCAACCGGGGCGTGCGTTCGCAACCGTTGGGGGTACTGCGGGTGGAAGACGCCCGGGGGCGGGTACTGAGGCGGGGGAGTCTCCGCCAGAAACAGGTGATCCGGTCCGAAACGGCACAGGCGGTGACGGAGATGATGCAAGGAGTCATCACTTACGGAACGGGTCAAAGCGCCGATCCGGGGCGACCCGCAGCCGGCAAGACCGGAACCAGCAACGAAAACACCGATGCCTGGTTTGTCGGCTACACGCCGGAACTCTTGGCCACCGTCTGGCTGGGTAACGACGACCGCCGTCCGTTGCGCATTGAGGGCCGGGACATTGGCGGCGGTACCGCCGGACAGTACTGGGGTAGTTTTGTCCGCCGGGCGCTGGTCAGGAATAGTGTTAAGTCTTTTTAGGGGAAATTTAAGGGAATAGGGATTGACGGAAAAGAAAAGTAAATTTACAATCAAATTGATCATACACGCGATGACATGATCGTACATATAATGACATGAGTCTTCGAGCGCGAAGGAGGTAGTCATGGTTTTCCGACGAATGTTAAAGATTACGCTGCTGACCTTATTTTTGTTCTTCTTTACTTCGCCGGCGGTAATCGATTATATTACAGGAAAGCATGAGGCTGGTTTAGCGCATGACCCGATGGTCAAGATCGAAAAGTTTATCCGCAGCCATCATCCGGAGATTTCCCGTGAGGACCTGGAGGAGATTACGATTGCGGTGTTGGACGCCAGTGTGCAGTATAACATTGATTACTACTTAATCCTCTCTTTAATTGCTGCGGAGAGCGGTTTCCGGAAAACAGCGGTCTCCCGGAAAGGGGCCCGTGGTCTGACCCAACTGATGCCGTTTAATTGTTACGATTTAGATTGGAAGGACATCCGGGCCAATATCTTCCGAGGGACGGAGTATCTACGGCAGCTTCTGGAACGGTTTGGGACGATCCCGACCGCCTTGGCTGCTTACAACGCCGGGCCAACCCGGATCGCCCGTTCCAAAGAATGGCCGCGGGAGACCAGCCGGTATGTGCAGCAGGTTACCGGGTATTATCGCGAATTAATCGGGTTGACAAATTAATGGCTTAAAAGCGGCGAAAAAGCTTTATAAGCGGACATAACCGTGACCAATCTGAAGGATGTAAACGATAGAAAAGGAATTAAGGGGATAAACCAAAAAAAGGTGTAAGGCAGCAGAAAGAGGATAGCCGGAAAAAAACATAAACGCCCCCGTCCACCTGGGAACGGGGGCTTTTTTTTGGAGAGGGACGTTTATTCGCCTTTGCTAATCACGCCGCCGCCGA
Source organism: Bacillota bacterium (assembly GCA_012521315.1). Lineage (GTDB taxonomy): Bacteria > Bacillota > UBA4882 > UBA10575 > UBA10575 > Capillibacterium. Next base: position 1,144 of record JAAYMP010000230.1, on the reverse strand, counting down.
TCACCAGATCCCCGTCGTAGAGGACCAGGGCTTGGCCGGGGGTAATCGCCCTTTGGGGCGCGACGAAATCGCAACGGAGGGTGGTGTCATTGACCATCACCACCGTGGCCGGTGCGGCGTTGTGGTTGTAACGGATTTTGGCGGTCACCGCCAGTTTTGAGGTTAGACGGTCAAAGGGGATGAAGTTTAACTGGTCGGCGTAGACGGTTTGTTGATAAACCTCTTCGGCGGTGCCGACGACCACTTCATTGCTTTCCGGCCGGATCGCCAGGACATAAAGGGGTTTACCCGCCGCCAGCCCCAGCCCTTTCCGTTGGCCAACGGTGTAGTGGATGATCCCTTTGTGCCGGCCAAGGATCCGCCCTCGGCGGTCAACGAAATTGCCCGGTCCGCGCGCGGAAGAGGTGTGCTCTTCGATGAAGCGACCATAATCGTGATCGGGGATGAAACAGATCTCCTGGCTGTCCGGCTTTTTAGCCACGTTCAAGCCGAGGGCGGCCGCGATCTGCCGGACCTCTTCCTTTGTGTAATCGCCCAGGGGCAACAGGGTGCGGGCCATCTGCGCCTGGGTCAAATTATAAAGGGCGTAGGTTTGGTCTTTTTTACTGGTGGCAGCTTTCTTTAAAAGATAACGTCCGGTTTTCTGCTCATAAACAATCCGTGCGTAGTGGCCGGTGGCGATGTAATCGGCTCCCAACTGCAAAGCCTTGGTCAGGAGGGATTCCCACTTGACAAAACGGTTGCAGGCAATGCACGGGTTGGGGGTCCGTCCCCGCTGGTATTCGCCGATAAAGTAGTCTATGACGTGCTTATGGAATTCCTGCCGGAAATTAAGAGTATAATGGGGGATCCCCAACTGCTGGCAGACCCGGCGGGCGTCATCAACCGCGGTCAGACCGCAACACCCGCCGCTCTCTTCCGGGGGGGCATCTTCCGGCCAGATTTGCATGGTCACGCCGATCACTTCGTACCCGGCATCCTGTAAAAGATGGGCGGTGACCGAACTATCGACACCGCCCGACATTCCAACGACAACCTTAAGCTTGGCCAATTTTCCACTCCATCCTCAGTTTTCACCGGCGGCGTTGTGGTGATCTTCCTCGTGCTGTTCAGCCGGCGGGGTCAGACCTTCGATGGTGAGCCC
>JAAYMP010000229.1 GCA_012521315.1 Bacillota bacterium | reverse complement strand
TTTGCCCAGCACCAAAGTGATCGCCGCCGTTGTCGTGGTCTTACCATGGTCAACGTGGCCAATGGTCCCAATGTTCGCGTGCGGTTTCGTCCGCTCAAATTTTTGCTTTGCCATTTCTGATCCTCCTCATCAACTCTTCATGATAAATCTACAGAGAACTTGTTTTTTTATTTAATTTATTTTTTTATTACCCTTTAAAGCCCCATGCCGCCTATTCGCAAGGGATCGCTTTCTATTCACTGATGATCTCCTTCGCGATGCTGGCCGGTACCTCCTCATAATGGGAGAAGGTTAACGTGTAAATGGCCCGGCCCTGGGAGATCGACCGCAGGGTGGTGGCGTACCCAAACATTTGGGCCATGGGGACATACCCGTGGATTGTTTGCGCCCCCGGCCGGGATTCCATCCCTTCCACTTTCCCCCGGCGCGAATTGAAATCGCCAAGCACATCGCCGAGGTAATCCTCGGGGGTAATAATCTCGATCTTCATGATCGGTTCCAGCAAAACCGGATTGGCCTTTTTACACCCTTCCTTGAAACCCATGGACGCGGCAATCTTAAACGCCATCTCCGATGAGTCTACTTCATGGTAGGACCCATCGACCAGGGTGACTTTAACGTCAACCATGGGGTAACCAGCCAAAACACCGTTGGACATTGCCTCTTTAACACCGGCTTCCACTGCGGGGATATACTCTTTGGGCACGACCCCGCCGACAATTTTGTTTTCAAAAACAAATCCCTCACCCGGATTCGGTTCAATCTCCAACCAGACATGGCCGTATTGCCCACGGCCGCCGCTTTGCCGGATAAATTTCCCCTCTGTTTTGACCGGCTGGCGGATGGTCTCCCTGTAGGCCACCTGCGGTTTACCGATGTTTCCTTCCACCTTAAACTCGCGGATCAACCGGTCGGTAATCACCTCCAGGTGGAGCTCACCCATGCCGGAAATGATGGTTTGGCCGGTTTCCTGGTCGGTATGCACCCGGAAGGTTGGGTCTTCTTCCGCCAGTTTCGCCAGGGAGATCCCCAGCTTATCCTGGTCCGCTTTGGTTTTGGGTTCAATCGCCACCGAAATGACCGGTTCCGGAAACTCCATCGATTCCAGCAGAACCTGCTTATCTTCACTGCAAAGGGTATCGCCGGTACTGGTCTCTTTCCAACCGACGGCGGCGGCGATATCGCCGGTCCGCACGACCTTAACTTCTTCCCGGTGGTTGGCATGCATCCGTAAAATCCGGCCGACCCGCTCCCGCCGCTGCTTGCTGGCGTTATAGGTATAGGAGCCGGCGGCCAATTCTCCCGAGTAAACCCGGAAGTAAACCAGTTTTCCCACATAGGGGTCGGTCATGACTTTGAACGCCAAAGCCGTAAAGGGCTCCTCATCGGAAGGTCGGAACTCAACAGGGTCTTTCGTCTTCACATCCGTTCCCTTCACCGGCGGGAGGTCCAACGGCGAGGGCAGATAATTGACGACGGCATCCAGCAACAGTTGAACTCCCTTGTTCTTAAAGGCCGACCCGCAAAGAACCGGGGTCACTTTCAACTCGATCGTCGCCTTCCGCAGCGCCTTCCGGATCCGTCCCGGGTCGATGGCTTTCCCCTCCAGATATTCTTCCATAATTCCTTCGTCAAATTCAGCCAGGCTTTCCAGGAGTTGATTACGGTGCTCCTCAACCGTATCGACCAGTTCGGCCGGGATTTCCTGCTCTGCGCTTTGCGTTCCCAAGTCGTCCTGGTACACAAGGGCTTTCTTCTCAATCAGATCGACCATCCCGCAAAAATCTTCTTCCACGCCGATGGGGATCTGAAGGGGTACCGGATTCGCGCCCAATTTCGTCCTCATCATCGCAAGCACGCGGAAGAAATCAGCGCCTACCCGGTCCATTTTGTTCACAAAAGCAACCCGGGGAACATTATACTTGTCGGCTTGGCGCCAAACAGTCTCCGATTGCGGTTCAACGCCACCAACCGCACAAAAAACGGCCACCGCCCCGTCGAGGACCCGTAAGGAGCGTTCCACCTCCACAGTAAAGTCCACGTGTCCGGGCGTGTCGATTATATTGATTTGATGACCTTTCCAATACGCAGTGGTAGCCGCCGCCGTGATCGTGATTCCCCGTTCCTGCTCCTGGACCATCCAGTCCATCACGGCAGAACCTTCATGCGTTTCGCCCATACGATGTACTTTACCGGTATAGAAAAGAATCCGTTCGGTAGTGGTAGTTTTACCCGCATCAATATGAGCCATGATGCCAATGTTCCGAATTTGCGTAAGTTGATATTCCCTGCTCACAAAAGTAAACCTCCAAACGTTCCCCAGAGAAAACAGGATCTCTGTTTGCGTTCACCAACGATAGTGGGCAAAAGCCTTATTGGCTTCCGCCATCCGGTGGGTGTCCTCTCTCTTTTTGATCGCGGCCCCGGTATTGTTGGCCGCATCGATCAATTCCGCCGCCAAGCGCTCACTCATCGTCCGTTCGGCGCGCGCCCGGGCGCTATTGACCAGCCAGCGCATGGCTAAAGAGACGCGGCGTTCCGGCCTCACTTCGACCGGCACCTGGTAAGTGGCACCGCCGACCCGGCGCGGTCTAACCTCTAAAACCGGCATGACATTCTTCATTGCTTCACGGAAAACCTCAAGGGGTTCTTTGCCGGTTTTTTCCTTGATCAAATCCAAGGCTTTATATAGAAGCCGCTCCGCAAGTCCCCGTTTTCCAGAAAGGGTAATCTTGTTAATAAACTGGGTGATCATGGGATCATTGTAGATCGGATCAGGAATAATCTCCCTTTTGGGTATTGCTCCCCGTCGTGGCAAGTCTAACCCTCCTTACTTTTTCGCCGTAGCGGTTTTCGGGCGTTTCGTCCCGTACTTCGAACGGCCTTGCTTACGGTCTTGTACGCCAGCGGTGTCCAAGGTTCCGCGGACGATATGGTAACGGACGCCCGGTAAATCTTTAACCCTTCCACCCCGGATCAGAACGACCGAGTGTTCCTGGAGGTTATGTCCTTCACCCGGGATGTAGGCGGTAACCTCTAACCGGTTGGAAAGACGAACCCTGGCCACTTTCCGCAATGCCGAGTTCGGCTTCTTCGGGGTCACCGTCGAAACTCTCGTGCAAACTCCGCGTTTTTGCGGGCTACCCTTGGCCGTTTCAAACATATCTTCTTTCTTATTGTTGTAAGACCAGAGCAGTGCAGGAGCTGAACTCTTTTTGTAAACCTTTTGTCGTCCTTTTCTTACTAGCTGATTAATGGTTGGCATCGTTCCACCTCCTTCCTATTCTTGAACCAAAGCAACTACTGCTGCGCTAACGTCAATCTGGCAAAGGCGTCCTAATTCTTTTCTTCCCACCCGTGTCACGACAATCTTCACGTCCCTCCCGGCGCTGGCCATTTTGATCCTTTTCACAATATGTTCCTCCACATCATTCGCCAGGTAGACGATGCAAGGTTTGTTTTGTTGGATTGCCCGTAAGGTCTGTTTTAAACCGACGATCCTTTTCTTCTTGGTCTTAAGGTCCGGTTCACCCAATAATATTCTCTCCTTACGTTCCAAGAAAATTAATTGTTAAACAAACCAGACTTTTTTAGTTTACCATCTTCATTTTGGCCTGTCAATAAAAAGATGTATGGGTTCGGGCTTCCGGGCCGGTTTTAACATTCTGTTTCCTTTCGACTTCTTAATAAAGAAAACAGAGGGACTGGACCGGCCAGCCCCTCCCTCCAGTTTTTAACCAATGCTCTCCTCCGCGGCCGGCGGTTGCTCCGGAGCCGGTTCCGTATTGTTTTCGTCTTCTTCCTTTTGGATCTCGATCACACGGTAGCGAGGCATTCCCGTCCCCGCCGGGATCAACTTGCCGATGATCACATTCTCCTTCAGGCCGATCAGATCGTCCCGTTTCCCTTTGATCGCCGCATCCGTCAAGACCCTTGTCGTTTCCTGGAAGGAAGCGGCCGAGAGGAAACTCTCCGTCGCCAGCGAAGCTTTGGTGATCCCCAGGAGGACGGGTCGGGCGACCGCCGGGGTACCACCTTCCGCTTCCACTCTCTGGTTTTCATCCTCCAGTTCCATCACATCAACCAGGCTGCCGGGCAGCAGATCGGTATCCCCCGGATTCTCCACCTTCCTTTTACGCAGCATCTGGCGGATGACCACCTCGATGTGTTTGTCGTTGATCTCGACCCCCTGCGAACGGTAAACCTCCTGCACTTCGTGGACGAGGTACATCTGCACGCCCCGGATCCCCTTGATCTTCAAGATATCATGGGGGTTCACCGAACCTTCGGTCAGACGGTCACCGGCTTCCACCTGACTGCCGTCGCGCACCTTCAAGCGGGCCCCGTAGGGAATCTGGTAAAGATGCTCTTCCCCGTCTTCGGTGATGATGCTAACCCGGCGGATCCCCTTCACTTCCACGATCTTGACCGCCCCGCTCACTTCAGTGATGATGGCTTGCCCCTTCGGTTTCCTGGCCTCGAAGAGCTCTTCCACCCGGGGGAGACCCTGCGTGATATCTTCACCGGCCACCCCGCCGGTATGGAAGGTTCTCATCGTCAGCTGGGTACCGGGCTCACCGATGGACTGGGCGGCGATAATCCCCACCGCTTCACCCACGTCGGCAATACGCCCGGTCGCCAAGTTACGGCCGTAGCAGTGGGCGCAAACCCCATGGCGGGTCCGGCAGGTTAAAACCGAACGCACTTTGACCTTCTCAATCCCCGCAGCCATAATCTGTTTGGCCACGGTCTCCGTGATCTCTTCGTTAAAACCGACGATCAGTTCGCCCGTCTCAGGATCCGCCAGGTCATCGGCGGCAATCCGGCCGACAATCCGTTCTTCCAGGGGCTCGATTACTTCGTCCCCGTCCATAATCGCCGTCAGGAAGACCCCGTCGTTCGTCCCGCAGTCGACCTCGCGGACGATCACGTCCTGGGCCACGTCCACCAGCCGCCGGGTTAAATAACCGGAGTCGGCGGTCCGGAGGGCAGTGTCGGCCAAGCCTTTCCGGGCCCCGTGGGTGGAGATGAAGAACTCCAGCACCGTCAGCCCCTCACGGAAGTTGGCTTTAATCGGCAGGTCAATGATGCGCCCCGACGGGTCCGACATCAGGCCACGCATCCCCGCCAACTGCGAAAGCTGGGAAACATTACCCCGCGCCCCGGAGGTGGACATCATCGCCACCGAGTTAAAGAGGTCAAAGTTTTCGACCATCGCCTTGGTGACATCCTCCTTGGCTTTAGCCCAGATATCAATGAAGCGTTGGTAACGTTCCTCTTTGGTAATTAAACCCCGCCGGTACTGTTGTTCAATCAGATCCCCCAGGCGTTCCGTCTCCTGGACAATCTCTTTTTTCTGGGGCGGCGTGGAAATGTCCGTCGCCGCAATCGTCGTCCCCGACTGGGTCGCAAACCGGTAACCAAGGCGTTTTAGTTGGTCCAGAATCTCCGCCGTCCGGTGCGTACCGTAACGCTGACAGACAAAGGAGACGATCTTGTTCAGAACCTTACGGGTCGTTCCGTTATCGCCAATCTCCGCAAAAATCTCGTCCAGGTAGTCGGGGTCGATGCTCACCCGGTCTTTAAAGATCAACCGGCCGACCGAAGTCGCGTTCCAGCCCTTCTCCGTCCGGACATGAATCTTGGCGTGGAGCGCAACGTTGCCTGTGTAATAAGCCAACATTGCTTCTTCCGGCGACGAAAAGTAACGCCCTTCGCCCTTCATGTCTTTCCGGATGATCGTCAAGTAATAACACCCGATGACCACGTCCTGGTTGGGGGTGGCCAGGGGTCGTCCATGGGCCGGCGACAAAATATTATGGGCCGACAGCATCAAAACCCTGGCTTCCGCCTGCGCTTCCGCAGAAAGCGGCACGTGGACGGCCATTTGGTCGCCGTCAAAGTCGGCGTTGTACGCCGGGCAGACCAGGGGGTGGACCTGGATCGCCCGGCCTTCCACCAGCACCGGTTCGAAGGCCTGAATCCCCAGCCGGTGCAAGGTCGGCGCCCGGTTCAAGAGGACGGGATGCTCTTTGATCACTTCCTCCAGAACATCCCACACCTCGGGACGGGCCTTTTCTACCATCCGTTTCGCGCTCTTGATATTGTGCACAAACCCTTGATCGACCAGTTTTTTCATGACAAAGGGTTTGAATAACTCTAAAGCCATCTCCTTCGGCAGGCCGCACTGGTGAATCTTCAGGTCCGGGCCGACAACAATCACCGAACGGCCTGAATAGTCCACCCGTTTCCCCAGGAGGTTTTGGCGGAAACGCCCTTGTTTCCCGCGGAGCATATCGCTGAGGGACTTCAAGGCCCGGTTACCGGGACCGGTCACCGGCCGCCCCCGGCGCCCGTTGTCAAAGAGGGCATCCACCGCTTCCTGGAGCATCCGTTTCTCGTTCCGCACGATAATGTCCGGCGCCCCCAGCTCCAAAAGGCGTTTGAGCCGGTTGTTCCGGTTAATAACCCGCCGGTACAGATCGTTCAAGT
>JAAYMP010000228.1 GCA_012521315.1 Bacillota bacterium | reverse complement strand
CGGCGCCCAATCCTGAGGCGCCGCCCCTCCGTAATATTTAAAACAAATAGAAGTGAATCCCCCACCCGTAAACCAAGCCGGGGCCGGGGGGGCCTCCGGAGTAACCCACGGTCGAGTAACCGACCTCCAGGTTATACTTGAGATTGGTGACAAAATCGCTGGTGGTGAACTCAAGACCAAGCCCGCCGATGAAGCCGGGGGAGGAGACCAGCGCCCAAGTGTTGTCGTAAAAAGCGAAGTACCCGGCCTGGCCGAAGAGGTAAAGGTTGTGGGTGGGCTGGTGGTAATAACGGTACATGTACTTGCCGCCCCAGATGACGGCATAGTCATTATAGACAAAGGTGCCCTGCAGCGCGGAGTGGCGGGTCAGATTGAGGACGGCGCTGTACCCAAGTTCGGGATAGACCCCATGGATGCCAAGGCCGAACCGGAAAAGGTAGGGGTCCCGGTCGGCGGCCGCCGCCGGAACCGGACGCCATAACATGAGGAAGAGACCGAGGAGGAGAAGGGTGGATTGTCCGCGCGTCCGGCGGCCTAAAGATCGGGAGCCCATGCTGTCACCTCATTCTTCGCTGGCGTTTTTTTCCTGGCGGAAGCAAAGGTAGGAATAGACCATGGTGGCCAGGGCACAGCCGACGGCCAGCACCATCAAGAGCCAAAAACGGATCCGGGCGGGCAGGACCGTCCCGATGACCAGGGCGACCCCGGACCAGAAGAAAAGTTGGCCGCCGAGCCGGTGGGTTTTGGTCCACACCCGGGCACTGGCCAAGGTCCAAGGGGTGCGGATGCCCACGAAATAGTTGGGCTCAATCTGCGGCATTCCCCGGCCGAGCAGCGCAAAGAGGAGCCCCACGCCAAGGCTGACGAAGATACCCACGTCAATCCGGTACCCGAGGTTGAAGGCCAACGTGACCAAGTGCAGGCCGAGCATGAAGAGGACGAACCCCAGCTTTATCCAGCGATAAACCCTGGTGAACTGGGCGTAATTCCGGCGGCGGGGGTCGATCACCGGGAGGAAGAGCAGGAGCAGATAAAGACCGAGGCTGAACAGGGGCAGGCCGAAAGCCCCGAAGAACCGGCTCCCATAGCCGTCGGGCTCGCCCGCGATATTCCAATGGACGGCGATTTGCTCCGGAAGGGCCGGATAGACAATGACCCCCAGGAGGAAAACGGCCGCGATGATAAGGAAGATATACCATTCCTGTTTCAGCTCGGATCGGAGCGTGTATTGTTCGGACACGGACCCAACCTCCTTTCAAAAGACATTATTATTATAGCATAGATGAGAGAAAGGAAATATATAATAAGGAAATTTGCCGACAAGCCGTCAAGCCCGGGCTGCCCCCAGTGGCGCGGCGTACTTGCGCGCGGAAACGGAAAATGCTATAATCGTTACGAAAATTAGGATGACCAACCCGAAGAACGCTTCGGGTCAATTTTTTCGCAGCAGAGGAGGAACCCCGTGGACCAGAGTCGGATTCGTAATTTTTGTATTATTGCCCATATTGACCACGGTAAATCCACCCTGGCCGATCGGTTGTTGGAGTACACGGGAGCCGTAAACAAGCGGGAAATGACCGAGCAGATTCTCGACTCCATGGATTTGGAGCGGGAAAGGGGGATCACCATTAAGGCACGGGCGGTGCGCCTTAACTACCAGGCGGCGGACGGCGAAAAGTATCTCCTCAACCTGATCGACACCCCCGGCCATGTGGACTTTACCTATGAGGTGTCCCGTTCGTTGGCCGCCTGTGAAGGGGCGCTTTTAGTGGTGGACGCGACCCAAGGGGTGGAGGCGCAGACCATCGCCAACCTTTATTTGGCCTTGGAACACGATCTGGAGATCATTCCGGTCGTGAACAAGGTGGACTTAGCCAGTGCCGACCCGGAGCGGACCTTAAAGCAGATCGCGGAGGTCTTTGGCTATAAACCGGAAGAGGCCATTTTAGCCAGTGCGAAAACCGGCCAAGGGGTTGATGCGCTTTTAGCAGCGATCGTCCAACGGATTCCCCCGCCCAAAGGGTCGCCCGCCGAACCGGCCCAGGCTTTGATCTTTGACTCCCAGTATGACTCCTACAAAGGGGTAATTGCCTCTGTCCGGATGTTCAACGGCCGGATCCGGGTCGGCGACCAGATCCGGATGATGGCCACCGGTAAAGAATTTGAAGTTACGGAACTGGGGGTCTTTGCCCCGGAGATGACCCCGGTCGAGGAATTGGCCAGTGGCGAAGTGGGCTTTTTAATCGCCAACATTAAAAATGTGGGCGACACGCAAGTTGGCGATACGATCACCACGGTTGACCGCCCGGCGGCGGCTCCCCTCCCCGGCTACCGCCCGGCGAAGCCTATGGTCTACTGCGGCTTATACCCGGTGGAGAACGCCGACTACGGCAACCTGCGGGATGCTTTGGAACGGTTACAGCTCAACGACGCGGCCCTGACCTTTGAACCGGAGACCTCGGCCGCGCTCGGCTTTGGTTTTCGCTGTGGTTTTCTCGGCCTTCTCCATATGGAGATCATCCAGGAGCGGTTGGAGCGGGAGTATAATTTGGATTTGATCGCGACCGCCCCGAGTGTGGTCTATCTTGTGTCCCTGACGAACGGCGAGACCAAGGAGGTCCGGAACCCGTCCGACCTGCCCGACTTCGGCTTGATCGAGCAACTGGAGGAGCCCTTTGTCAACGCCAACATTATCCTGCCCCATGATTTCGTTGGCCCGCTTATGGAACTCTGCCAGGAAAAAAGGGGTATCTATAAGTCAATGGAGTACCTGACGACCGACCGGGTCCTCCTCCATTACGAGTTGCCCTTGGCCGAGATCCTCGTCGATTTCTACGATAAATTGAAGTCCCGGTCAAAGGGGTACGCCTCCTTTGACTATGATTTCCTGGGGTACCGGGCGACGGATCTGGTGCGCCTGGATATCCTTTTGAACGGGAAGCCGGTCGATGCCCTCTCGGCGATCGTACACAAGGATAAAGCCTACCACTATGGGCGGCAGTTGGCCCGGAAACTAAAAGAGCTGATCCCGCAGCAGTTGTTTGAAGTTCCCATTCAAGCGGTGGTCAATAATAAAGTAATTGCCCGGGAAACCGTCCGGGCTTTGCGCAAAGACGTGTTGGCCAAGTGTTACGGCGGGGATGTCACGCGCAAAAGAAAGCTGTTGGAGAAGCAGAAGGAAGGCAAGAAACGGATGAAGCAATTGGGGACGGTGGAGGTGCCCCAGGAGGCATTCTTTGCGGTCTTAAAGCTTGATGACTGAGGCCGCCCCGCGCCGGTTACGCCTGTTACTTTTTGTCCATCCCCCGGAAATAGCCCCCTTTAATCAACCGGGCGTCCAGTTCGGTGTAGAAGACATCGGGTTCAATCCGGTCAATTACCGCCCGGAGCCGGGGCAGATCCTTGCGGCGGAGGATAACCGTCAGGATTTGCCGGGGTCCGGTCCGCCCCTCCCCTTCAAGAACCGTCACGCCAAAGTTCTCGTCCCGGAGGGCGATGACCAATTCCGGAGTATGGTCCTTCGGGACCAGTTCAACGAAGGTGTAGCCAACGGCCAATTTTTCCTCCAGATACCCGCCGACAATGTTTCCAAAGGAAAACCCCAGGCCATAGACGAGAAGTTTCCAAGGGCTGTCTAAATTGCCGACCACTTGGCTAAGGGCTGTAATGTTGATCGTCACCTCAAAAAAGCCGAGGAATGCGGCGGGGAAACGTTTCCCTCGCGTGAGAAAGAGGATTCGTATGGTGCCCAAACAAACATCGGTCATCCGGGCAAAAAAGATTAAACAGAGGGAAAAAAGCAAAAAACCAACTCCTTTTCGTCTGACCGGGCCGGTCCCGCCGGTTACGGAAAAATTCCTGATAACGCTAAAATACCATAAAACCAGGGCGAAGGCAATTAACTACTTTTTGATGTCAGAATGCGCCGGCCGGAGGAGGCTAAACCTTTGCGACCAATCGGCCTCTATCTTCACATCCCCTTTTGCCGTCGAAAATGTTTGTACTGCGATTTTTGCTCCTTCCCCGGGCGGACAGGGGATTATCATCGCTACTTAGAGGCTTTAAAGCAAGAGTTGCGGCAGAGATGGAACCCCCAGTGGCAGGTGGCCACCATTTACATTGGCGGCGGGACGCCGACGGTCCTTCCCCCAAGCGCCCTGGCGGGTTTACTGCGGGTGATCAAAACGGTGGCCCGGGTGGAGCCGCAGGCGGAAGTGACGGTGGAGGCCAACCCGGGAACGGTCGACGGTCCCGGCCTGGCCCGGTTGCGGGCGGCCGGAGTGAACCGGTTGAGTTTGGGCGCCCAGTCGGGGGCCGACCGTTTTTTAAAAGTTTTAGGCCGGATTCACACCACCGCTGATGTGGAAAACACGGTGGCCCTGGCGCGCCGGGCGGGTTTTGCCAACATCAATCTGGATCTGATTTATGGCTTGCCCGGCGAGACGCTTGACGACTGGCGGCAAACCCTCCGCTGGGCCATCGCCTTGGCGCCCGATCACCTTTCCTGCTACGGCTTGCAAGTCGAACCCGGAACACCCCTCCAGGCCATGGTCCGGGCCGGAAGGGTCCGTTTGCCGACCGATGACGAGGTGAGCGCGATGTTCATGGCCAATGTCCGGATCCTGCCGGCGGCCGGCTATGAACAGTACGAGATCGCCAACTTTGCCCGTCGTCCCCGGGCGGGTGAAGCGGCGGACGGCGATTACCGGTGCCGGCACAACCTGATCTACTGGCGGTACCAGGATTACCTGGGGTTGGGGTTGGCGGCGGCCTCCACCGTGGCCGGACGCCGCTGGGTTAATCTTTCCAGCCTGGAGGCGTATCTTTCCGCCGTGGCGGCCGGAACGGTGCCGACGGCGACGGTGGAGACCCTCACGCCCCGGCAAGCGATGGCGGAGATGTTAATGTTGGGGTTTCGCCTCACCACCGGGCCCGACCCGGACGATTTCGCCCGGCGCTGGGGTGTCCCCTTGGATCAGGTTTTGGGCGAGCGGGTGCAGCCCTTGTTGTCCGGCGGTTTTCTCCAGAAAGCGGCGGGCACCTACCGGTTGACCCCCCGGGGCATGCTCCTCAGTAATCAGGTGCTGGCCAACCTGCTGGCGCCTTTACTGTGAGTGGCGGCGGGCAGGATCGCCAATTTACGGAAGATTGGTGTTCCGGTAAAAGCTTTAACCTCTTTGCCCTTGACAAAGGGGGAGGATGGTGATATTTTTTAGGTAGATTAGCACTCGTCTTTCGGGAGTGCTAACAACCACCGAGTGGTGTCGCTTTGGTAAGGAGAGTGCATATAGGGTGAGTTACGATGACTCAGAGGCCGTTGGATCCGAGAAAGGAGTTAATTTTGAAAGTAGTCACCGATGACTACATTGAATCGGCGGAACCGGTCGGCTCCAGGACAATTGCCCGCAAATACAATCTTGGGTTAAGTCCGGCGACCATCCGTAACGAAATGGCCGATCTGGAGGAAAGCGGCTACCTCAAGCAACCACATGTCTCGGCGGGGCGGATCCCTTCCCAGCGCGGTTACCGCTACTATGTGGATGTGTTGATGCAACAACAGGTTTTGAACGAAGAAGAACAAGAGTTCATCCGGTTGTACTTTGAGGATCGTTCCCGCCAGATGGATACGATTTTGCAGCAAACCGTGAAGATCCTTGCGCAATTAACGCGTTATCCTTCGCTGATGCTGGGCCCGACGTTGCAACCGTCCATCTTCAAACATGTGCAGTTG
>JAAYMP010000227.1 GCA_012521315.1 Bacillota bacterium | reverse complement strand
CGGCGCCGGGCGTAACTGCCAGTAAGGCTCGACTTTTAGACCATCCCGGTTACAGGTGAGGGTGTAACCGGGTTTCAGTTCGTGTACCCCGGCGAAGATCCCGTGGCCGGGGGTCCGGCCGGGGCCAAGGAGGAGGAGTTCGGCCAGGCCGTCAGGTTTGACCGCAGGTTGGACCAGCGGGTGGACGAGGAGGGCTTTGAGTTCGGAGGCAAAGAGCAGGCCCTTGTTGAGGACAAAGTAGAAAAGGGGTTTCACCCCCATCCGGTCCCGGGCGAGGAAAAGCTCCTGCCGCGCTTCATCCCAGACCGCGAAGGCAAAGATCCCGTTCAGACGGGCGACGGCGGCCGGTCCCCATTCCAGATAAGCGGTGAGCAAGACTTCGGTATCGGAGTGGCCGTCAAAGCCATATCCCCGTGCTTTGAGGCTCGCCCGCAACTCTTCGGTGTTGTATAACTCCCCGTTATAGACGAGGGTACAGGAGCGCCCCTGGACGGTTTTGACCATCGGTTGGGCGCCGCCCGCCGGATCAATCACGATTAAGCGGCGGTGGACTAAATAAGCATGTTGGCTGGACCATTCCCCTTCGGCATCGGGGCCCCGGTGGGCTTGGACCGCCGCCATCCGTGCCATGGTCTTTTTCCTTTTCAAGTTTTCCGTGTTTTCGCTGGTGAAATCCAGATCCCAGTCGATCCAGCCGGCAATCCCGCACATGAGACGTCCCTTCTTTCGCTTTTTTCCTTGCCGCCAGCCTTTTGGCGAGACGGTATTACCCTGTTAGACGGCAAATACCCTGTTGGCACCATCGGTTACGGTGTTTTCCGGCCTGCCGGGAATGGGCCTTTGTTCCCGGCTTTTTTCTTTCCGTTCAGCCTATTTATATGAGGATTTACACAAAAAGTGACACGTGGGATTAAAAATAAATAACATTAGCGGACAAAAACTTAGCATAATGGCATTAAAACTTTGTGTACGTGTATACTTCAACGATAATACTTTACATGATGTAAGATATGGGTTAAGATTGTAGTAAAATCTTTTCGAGGGATGTAAATTTGGTTTGTGGGGTGGAAGAAATGGCTGAACGGAGAGCTGATGATCACCAATCTTACGAAGGAAAGATCCGGATCCCGTCCGGGTGCGCGGTTGCCGGTTTCATCAATAAAACCGGGGAAAGAGTGAACGGCCGGACGATTGCGGAGATGATGGCGCTGATGAAGGAACGGAGTAACGGGTTGGGCGCCGGTTATGCCGCTTACGGGATTTACCCGGATTACAGGAGAGCGTATGCCTTTCATCTGATCTTGGCGGACCACCAGACCAGGGAAGAAGTCGAGGCGATCCTGGCCCGGAACTTTCGAATCACCGAAGGGCATGAGATCCCGGTGCGGCGGACCGGGCGGAATAAAAAGGCGCCGCTGCTTTGGCGTTATTTTTGCGACCCCTTGCGGCTGGACCGCGACAGCGCCCTTGACGAGCTCCTCCTGGCCACGACGATGCGGATTAACCGGTTGGCGCCCCGGGCTTCCGTGATGTCCTGCGGTCAAAACCTGGGCGTCTTTAAAGGGGTCGGGGATCCGGAAGAGATTGCCGAGTTTTACCGGATCGACCAGTACCATGGGTATAGCTGGATTGGACACGGGCGGTTTCCGACCAACACTCCCGGCTGGTGGGGTGGGGCCCACCCGTTCAGTCTGGGGGAGATTGCGGTGGTGCATAACGGGGAGCTCTCTTCCTACGGGACGAACAAAAGCGTGCTGGAGAATTTCGGTTATGAGCTGAGCCTGCGGACCGATACGGAAGTGATGGCCTATGCCATCCACCATTTACGCCGGCAAAACATGTCCTGGCCGATGGTGGCAAAGGTGTTGGCCCCGCCCCACTGGGCCGAACTGGAACGGATGGCCGAACCCGAGCGGGAACTGGCGGCCGCTTTACGCCGGATTTATGGCGGGCTTCTGATGAACGGGCCCTTCTCCATCATCGTCGCCTTCCAAGGTGGGTTGATGGCGCTTAATGACCGGTTGAAGTTACGCGCCCTGGTGGCGGGGACCAGTGGGACCGGCCTGTATTTAGCCAGTGAAGAGGCGGCGATCCGTCAGGTCTGCCCGAGGGTCGAGGAAGTATGGCCATTACCGGGCGGAGAAGCCTTGATCTGCTGTGCGGAGGAGGAAAGCGCATGCCACGTAGCTTAGTTCCCCCGGAGTTTCTCGTCCACCGGGATGAGGGGCGTTGTACGAAATGTAAAGCCTGTATCCGTCAGTGCGGTTTTGGCGTGCACGCCGAGGGGCCGGACGACAGGATCAGCGCTAATGATCAGCGCTGTGTCAATTGTCAACGCTGCGTGGTGATGTGCCCGACCGGGGCGTTGAAAATCACGGCCAATAAAGAGATTGGCCGGGAGAATGCCTACTGGTCGGCGGAGCGGTTGCGCGAAATCTGGCGCCAGGCGGAAAGCGGCGGCGCCATCCTCACCAGCATGGGCTGTGACCGGAATTATCCCGTTTACTTTGATCATCTTTTACTCAACGCCAGCCAGGTTACGAACCCGTCGATCGACCCGTTGCGGGAACCGATGGAGATCCGGACCTTTTTAGGGCGTAAACCGGAGAAGTTGAGCATCGCCGGGCCGCCGGGCGAGGAGAGGCTCGCGGGACCGCTGCCACCCGAGGTGCGGCTGGAGATGCCGGTGATGTTTGCCGCCATGTCGTTCGGTTCGATCAGTAAAAATACGGTGTTGGCGTTGGCGAAAGCGGCAAAGAGGATGGGAATCATGTTTAATACCGGAGAAGGGGGGATGAACCCCGCGCTTGGCCCTTTCCGGGATCATATGATCGTGCAAGTTGCTTCCGGGCGGTTTGGGGTGGACAGCGCTTACCTGGAAGCCGGGCGGATCATCGAGATCAAAATCGGGCAGGGGGCGAAGCCGGGAATTGGCGGGCATCTCCCCGGGGAAAAAGTGAATGCAGAGATTGCCCGGACCCGGGGGATCCCGACCGGGGCGGATGCGATCTCGCCTGCCCCCCACCATGACATTTATTCGATCGAAGATTTACGCCAGTTGATTTATACCTTGAAAGAAGCCACGGATTACCAAAAACCGGTCGCGGTAAAGATTGCGGCGGTGCATAATGTCGCAGCGATCGCCAGCGGGATCGTCCGGGCGGGTGCGGACATTGTCGTCCTCGACGGCCTGCGCGGCGGAACCGGCGCGGCGCCGAAGATGATCCGGGATCATATCGGGCTCCCGGTTGAACTGGCCATTGCCGTGGTTGACCGGCGCCTGCGGGAAGAAGGCCTCCGGGAACAGGTTTCGCTGGTGGCGGGCGGCGGGATCCGGTCCAGTGCCGATCTGTTGAAGGTGATCTGCCTGGGCGCCGACGCCGCCTATCTTGGCACCGCCGCCCTCCTCGCTTTAGGCTGTCACCTGTGCCAACGGTGTTACACCGGGAAGTGCAGTTGGGGGATTGCCACCCAGGACCCCTCCCTGACCAAGCGGGTTGATCCGGAAGCGGGGGCGGACCGTTTGGTCAACCTGCTTACGGCCTGGCAACATGAGCTTAAAGAGTTTATGGGCGCGATGGGGATTAATGCGCTGGAGAGTATGCGCGGGAACCGCTTGCAACTGCGGGGGGTCGGTTTACCCCAGAACGAACTGGACCAACTGGGCGTCAAACAGGCCGGGGAAGCGATGTGAGGAAGACAACAACCTGTCCGGCGGCAACCGGGGTTAAATTACGGGAAAGGCAGGGATTAAAGATGAGGGGAACGAGCATGATCCGGACCACAGTTGGGGGGAGAGCGATGAAAGTCATTGAGAGTAAGGGCGTACCTTACCGGGAGTTGAACCGGGAGATCCGGCGGCTGGTCGCCGCCGGGGAAGACCGGCTCCTGCTGCGCGGGGTAAACGGGCAACGCTACATCGGCGCCGGTTTAAAGGGGATGGCGCGGCTGGAGATCGAGGGGACGGCCGGGAACAATCTGGGGGCGATGATGAACGGACTCTCGATTTATGTCCATGGTAACGTCCAGGATGGCGCCGGCAATACCATGTCCGGCGGGGAGATTGTCGTCCGGGGGTCGGCGGGAGATATCACCGGCTATGCCATGCGCGGCGGGAAGATCCTCATCCAAGGGAATGCCGGTTGGCGGGTGGGGATTCACATGAAAAGCCGGGAGGACCAGCCGGCGGTTTTGGTCATTGGCGGCAAGGCCGGGGACTTTCTTGGCGAGTACATGGCCGGGGGCACAATCGTCGTTTTGGGGCTTGACACCCCGCTCCACCAGGAACGGGAAAGCGCCAATCCCCTCATCGGTAATTACCTGGCCAGCGGGATGCATGGGGGGACGATCTATATCCGGGGAAGAATCCCGGCCTGGCAGATCCGCGGGCAAGTCCAGACCGGATTGACGACGCCGGAAGAATCCCCTCCGCTGTGGAATTGGATCGAACAATTTGCCGCCGGGTTGCACCTGGATTGTTCCGGGTTGTTCCGGGAGATTTTCACTTGCTTGATGCCACAAGGAGCCAGACCTTATGCCCACCTGTATGATCACTCGGCGTAAAGGAAAATCTGACACAAATACGGTATACATTTCGAAAAAACTGACATAGACAATTGACAAGGAAGGGAGCTAGTGTTAAGATCCCTTCATAAATATTACAGCAAAAACGATGGGGGGGAGGAACAGTGGCAAATCTAACGAAAAACCAAATTCTAAAGATGGCGGAGGAGAAAAAAGTCAAGTTTATTCGCTTGCAATTCACCGATATTCTAGGGATCGTCAAAAACGTGGCCATCACCGTCGAACAATTGGAAGATGCCTTAGACGGCAAAATCATGTTTGACGGGTCGTCGATTGAAGGATTTGTGCGGATTCAAGAATCGGATATGTATTTAAAACCGGACTATAATACTTTTACCTTATTCCCTTGGCGCGGGAAGGAAGAAGCGGTTGCCCGGCTGATCTGTGATGTTTATGATGCGGAAGGACGCCCCTTTGCCGGTTGTCCCCGGGGGATTCTCCGGAAAGCGTTGGCCGAAGCGGAAGCAATGGGGTTTGAACTCAAAGTCGGGCCGGAACCGGAGTTTTTCCTCTTTGAAACCGACGAGGAAGGATACCCGCTGGTTAAAGTGCATGATCATGCCGGCTATTTCGACCTGGCCCCAGTTGACCGGGGTGAAGACGCCCGGCGGGAGATTGTGCTGACCTTGGAGGCGATGGGCTTTAAAATTGAAGCCTCCCATCATGAGGTGGCCCCCAGTCAACACGAGATCGATTTTAAGTATTCAAACGCGTTGACGACGGCGGATAATATTGTCACCTTCCGGTTGGTGACGAAAACCATTGCGCAGCGCCACGGGCTGTGCGCTACTTTCATGCCGAAACCGGTTTTCGGCCAGAACGGTTCCGGGATGCACCTCCACCAGTCTTTGTTCCGGGGAGAGAACAACCTCTTCTATGATCCTGGAAATGAGCTCGGCTTGAGCGAAGTTGCCCTCCATTATATCGGGGGAATCCTGGCCCATGCCAAGGCCTTGGCGGCGGTGACCAACCCGTGCGTCAACTCGTATAAGCGGTTGGTTCCCGGGTATGAGGCCCCGGTTTACCTTTCCTGGTCGGCGAAGAACCGGAGCGCGTTGATCCGGATTCCGGCCGCCCGGGGCTTGGGGACCAGAATCGAGCTGCGCAACCCCGACCCGGCCGCCAACCCCTATTTGGCTTTGGCGGTGATTCTCAAAGCCGGTCTGGATGGGATTAAAAACAAGATCGACCCGGGACCGCAGCGGTTTAACAACATCTTCGAGATGACAACTGCTGAACGGGAGGCGGCCGGGATTGAAAGCCTGCCGGGCAGCTTACGGGAGGCCCTTAATTATATGAAGAAGGATCCGTTGCTCCGGGAAACCCTCGGCGAGCATGTTTACACCAATTATCTCCGGGCCAAGGAACTGGAATGGGACGAATACCGGACGCGGGTTCACGAGTGGGAGATCAAACGGTATCTGCAGGTCTATTGACCGGTCCGGCCGGGCAAGTTTATTAAAGTGACCGCAAGAGACTAGTTACGACGATGAAAGGATTGCCAAGCAGGAGGAAACGATGGACTACGCGGCGGTTTACGGAAAAATAGTAGCCTGGCTCCGGGAAATGGTGACCGCGGCCAACGCCAAAGGCTTAGTGGTGGGGATCAGCGGCGGGGTCGACTCGGCGGTCACGGCCGTGCTTTCCAAAGCGGCCTGCCCCGCATCGACTTTGGGGTTAATCCTCCCGGTGCAGAGTAATCCCCAGGATTTGCAAGACGCGCGCCTGCTTGCCCGGGAATTCAAGATCCCTATCCGTGTAATTGAGCTTTCCGGCGTCTTCGAACTCTTCCTGGGAGAGGTCGCCGGTTGGGGGGCGCGGGAAGGTGCCCCTTTAGCCGTGGCCAACCTGAAACCACGGTTGCGGATGGCCGCCTTGTATTATGTGGCCAACGAGTATAACTACCTGGTCGCCGGGACCGGCAACGCCACCGAGTTGGCACTGGGCTATTTTACCAAGTACGGGGACGGCGGCGTCGACCTTTTGCCGCTCGGCAATCTTTCGAAAGCGGAGGTCTACGGGTTGGCGTGTTATCTGGAACTCCCGGAGGCGATTCTTACGAAAGCCCCCAGTGCCGGCTTGCTGCCCGGTCAAACCGACGAAGGGGAGCTGGGGTATGGTTATCAAGCCCTGGAAGAAGTTCTGTACGGGAAAGGCGGTGATCCGGAAGTCCGCGCCTTTGTTGAGCGGCGCCGGCGGGAAAACCGGCATAAATTGGCCCCTCCCCCGGTGGCGCCCTTACCCTGAACCGGCTGAAAAATAAAAGGGAAGAAAAGACGGAAAGCAAAGATAAGTAAAGATTGACATGGGGGTTTGTTCCGGGTATAGTGTTATATAATTTAACCGTCAAAAGCGAGGACGAGGAAGAGTACTCACCGCGGCACGCCTCAAAGAGAGTCCGGGCCGGTGGGAACCGGACAGGCGGACGGTGGGGAAGAACACCTCGGAGCAGCCACCCGAAACGCCGCCCGGGTTGACCGGCGGGCGGAGTAGGCGTGGACGGAACCTTTACCGTTAAAAGAAGGGCAGTTTACGGGCAACGCGCGAACTGTGTGAAGGAGTGAACCGGATGCGGTTAAGATGGGTGGCACCGCGAGCGAAGTCTCGTCCCACAGGGGACGGGACTTTTTTTATCTTCCGGGGACACCGGTTTGGCAATTTTAACTTAAATGACACGCGGGTTGGCGGGCGGCCGCCTGGTTGCCCGGCTTAAAAAGCTTAAAAAACCGGCAAGAGAGGAGGACTGTGCATGGAAAGAACTCTGGCGAAAGAAGCCCGGCAAAAGACCGGCCGTAGGGTCCGGCTGTGCGGTTGGGTGCACCGCCTCCGCGATCTGGGGAACCTCACCTTTTTAATGCTCCGGGACCGGAGCGGTTTGATCCAGGTGGTGCTGGAGGGGAAGGACCACCCGGAACTGCGCCAGGAAACGGTGGTGCAGGTGGAGGGGAAGGTGGTCGCCAGCGATAAAGCCCCGGACGGCGTGGAGATCCAGGCGGCGAAGGTGGAGGTTCTCTCCGCTGTGGAGTACGATTATTTACCCCTGGCCGTGAACAGCGGGGTGATCAAGGAAGGGTTGGACACCATCCTCAACCACCGGGTGCTGAGCCTGAGGAACCCTTTGGTCCATGGGATCTTCCTTGTCCAGCAGGAGATTGTCCGGGCCTTCCGCGAATTCTTCCGAAACCGGGGGTTTACCGAGATCCATACGCCGAAGATCGTGGCCGAGGGGGCGGAAGGCGGGGCGGAGATGTTCCCGGTCAAGTACTTTAAAAGGCGGGCGTATCTTGCCCAAAGCCCCCAGTTTTATAAACAGATGATGGTTGCCGCCGGGTATGAACGGGTTTTTGAGGTCGGCCACGCCTACCGGGCGGAGTTGCACAACACCAAACGCCACCTGAACGAATACATCAGCCTGGACGTGGAGATGGGCTTTATCCAGGATGAGCATGATCTAATGGCGATCGAGAATGAATTCTTGCGCTACCTCTTTACGGTCCTGCCGGAGCGGTGCGGGGAGGAATTTGCCAAGTACGGGGTGGAGCTGACCGACCCCGGGGCGATCCCTGAGCTTACGGTCGGCGAGGCCCAGGCGCTGCTGAAGAAGGAATACGGCAAAAGTTTAGCCGGGGGGAATATCGATGCGGAAGCGGAGAAACTGCTTGGCCGGTATATCAAGGCGAAGACCGGCAGCGATTTCCTCTTCCTCACCGCCTTCCCCGTGGCGAAGCGGCCGGTTTATGCCATGCCGATGGCGGATGAGCCGGCCCTCACCAAGAGTTTTGATCTCTTGTATAAAGGGTTGGAGATTACCACCGGCGGGCAGCGGATCCACAGTCACCGCATGCTCTATGAGAAGATGGTGGCGTTTGGCCTGAATCCGGAAGACTTTGGGTTCTATCTTGATACTTTCAAATACGGTGTTCCGCCCCATGGCGGCTTTGCGATTGGCTGCGAACGTCTGACCATGCAGCTTTTGAATTTGGCGAATATTCGGGAAGCCAGTCTTTTCCCCCGCGATATGGAGCGGGTTACGCCGTAAGGCGATGCAAGGAAAAGTTTGCACAGGAGGAAGGAGCGGAGTTTGAGATGCGGGTGAGCGAAGAAGAAGTCCGCCGGGTGGCGGAACTGGCCCGGCTTGCCTTTTCCGAAGCGGAACTCCGGCAATTGGCCGGGGAATTCAACCGGATTTTAGAAGCCTTTGCCAAGCTGAACGAGGTCGATACCACCGGGGTGCCGCCGACGGCGCATGTTTTGAAGGTGAAGAACCGTTTCCGGGCCGATCAGATCAGGCCCTCCCTACCGAGGCCGGAAGCGTTGCGCAACGCCAACGCGGTGAAAGACGGCAGTTTTGTCGCGCCGCTGGTGATGGAATAGGGGGTGAGGGCATGGAACTTTGCGATCTGACCCTGCACGAAATTAAAGATCTTTTTGCGCAAAAAGAGGTCTTGCCCTCGATGGTCATGGCCTCGGTCGTCAAGCGCATCGGGGAAGTGGAGGAGAAGCTCGGGGCCTACCTGGCCTTGGACCTGGAAGCGGCCTTGGCGGCGGCGCGGGCCGCCGACGACCGGATCAAAGCGGGCCGGGCCTTGGGGGTCCTGGACGGGATTCCCGTGGCGATCAAAGACAATCTCTGCCAGGCCGGGCGGGAGACCACTTGCGCCTCCCGGATTTTGCAGGGGTTTGTGCCGCCCTATACGGCGACGGTGGTGCAAAAACTTTTGGACCAGGGCGCGCTGATCCTCGGCCGGACCAATATGGACGAGTTTGCCATGGGTTCCTCCACCGAGAACTCGGCGTTCAAGCCGGCGAAAAACCCGTGGGATCCCGAGCGGGTGCCGGGCGGCTCGAGCGGCGGTTCGGCGGCGGCGGTGGCGGCTGGGGAAGCCATTGCCGCCCTCGGTTCCGACACCGGGGGTTCGATCCGACAACCGGCGGCCTTTTGCGGGGTGACCGGCCTGAAACCCACCTATGGACTGGTCTCCCGCTACGGACTGGTCGCGTTCGCCTCTTCCTTCGACCAGATTGGACCGCTGGCCAAGGATGCCGAGGACTGTGCCTTAATGCTCTCGGCGGTTGCCGGCTTCGACCCGTTGGATTCCACTTCCGTTCGGGGTACGCCGGTGGATTACACACAAGAATTGGATCGGGAACTTACCGGGCGGACAATCGGCCTGCCCCGGGAGTATTTCGGGGAAGGCCTGGACCCGGAGGTCAGGCGGCTCGTGATGGCGGCCGTCGCCCAACTGGAAGATCTGGGCGCCCGGGTTGTGGAAATTTCCTTAAAAATGACCGAGTACGCCCTTCCGGTCTACTATCTGATCTCTTCGGCGGAGGCCAGTTCCAATCTGGGCAGGTACGACGGGATTCGCTACGGGCGGGCGGCGGCGGGCCGGGAGGATCTGGCCGCCTACTATACCCGGACCAGGGCCGAGGGGTTTGGGCCGGAGGTCAAACGCCGGATTATGCTCGGCACCTATGCGCTGAGCGCCGGGTATTACGAGGCCTATTACCAAAAAGCCCAACAGGTCAGGACCTTGATCTGCCGGGAATTCGCGGAGGCGTTCCGGGTGGTGGACGCGATCGTGACCCCCACTTCGCCGACGCTCCCGTTCCGGCTGGGGGAAAGGCTCACCGATCCCCTGGCGATGTACATGTCCGATGTTTGTACCGTCCCGGTGAACATTGCCGGCCTGTCCGCCCTTTCCATTCCTTGCGGCTTCGCCCGGGGGTTGCCGGTGGGGTTGCAGATTATCGGCCGGCCGTTTGCCGAGACGACCATTTTGAACATTGCCCACCAGTACCAAAAGGTGACCGGTCATCACCGGGCACGGCCGTGCGGAACCGGACACGACCGTGCGGAGCAGGAAGGGGGGAGCCCGGATGAAGTTTGAGGCGGTGATCGGCCTGGAGGTGCATGCGGAGCTCGCCACCGCCACGAAGATTTTTTGCGGATGCGCCACGAAGTACGGGGCGGAGCCCAACACTCAGACCTGCCCCGTCTGTCTGGGGCTGCCCGGGGCGCTGCCGGTCCTCAATGAAAAAGTGGTCGAGTACTGCCTCCGGGCGGGGTTGGCCTTAAATTGCCGGATAGCCGACTTTAGCAAGCTGGACCGGAAAAACTATTTCTACCCCGACTTGCCAAAGGCTTACCAGATTTCCCAGTATGATCTGCCCCTCTGCCGGGACGGGTTCTTGACGCTGGCAAGCGGGCGAAGGATCAGGATTACCCGGATACATATCGAAGAAGACGCCGGCAAACTTATCCATAGTCCGGAGGGGGAAGGTTATTCCCTGGTGGACTACAACCGGGCGGGGGTTCCCCTGATTGAGATCGTGACCGCGCCGGATCTGGCCACCCCGGAAGAAGCCGTGGAGTTTCTGGAGAAGTTACGCGGGATCCTTATCTACCTGGGAATCTCCGACTGCAAAATGGAAGAGGGTTCTTTGCGGTGCGACGCCAATATTTCGCTCAAACCGGCCGGGGCAAAACACCTGGGGACCAAGACCGAACTGAAGAACATCAACTCTTTTAAAGCGCTGGGCCGGGCGCTGGCCTATGAAATTGAACGCCAGAGCGAACTTCTGGCGGAGGGCAAAACAGTCAAACAGGAGACCAGAAAGTGGGAGGAAGCGAAGCAGCGGACGCTGCCCCTGCGGAGCAAGGAGGAGACCCAGGATTACCGGTATTTCCCCGACCCGGACCTGGTCCCGATCGAACTGGACCCGGCTTACGTGGCGGCGATCGCGGCTTCCCTGCCCGAACTCCCGGAAGCAAGGAAACGCCGGTTTATCGAGGGGTATAAGCTGCCGGAGTATGACGCCGATCTGATCACCGGCTCCAAGCACCTGGCGGATTTCTTCGAGGCCGTCCTCAAGTTTTACTTCAGCCCGAAAGCGGCCAGCAACTGGATCATGGGCGAAGTGCTCCGGCTGCTGGGGGAGGAAGGGTTGACCCCGGAAGCGCTGGCCGTCAACCCGGCCCACCTGGCCGATCTGCTGCGCCGGATCGATGCCGGAGAGATCAGTGTTTCCCAAGGGAAAACCGTTTTTGAAAAGGTCTTCCGGACCGGCGCTTCTCCGGAAGAGATCATTAGGGCAGAGGGTATCCGGCAAATCTCGGATGAAGCCCGGCTGCGGGCGGTCGTCGCCCAAGTGCTGCAAACTTATCCCCAATCCGTCCATGACTACCTGAACGGGAAGATAAAGGCCGCCCAGTTTTTGACCGGACAAATTATGCGGGAGACCAAAGGCCAGGCCAATCCCCAGCTCATTAAGGAGTTGCTAGCGGAAGAACTGGCCAAGCTCCGCCCATAGACGGGGGACGCCGGTTGGGAGTAAAAAATAAAGACCTCTGAGTTTTGTTCAGGGGTCTTTTTTGGTCTTCGACTTCTTCTGCTCTTCCAGCCATTGGAGCATCGCCAGGAGGTCGGCCCGGTTGGAGACCGGGTAGAGGGAGGTTAAACCTTGCCGGCTCATCTGAGGATAGCGCGGAAGAGCCGGCGTTTTTTTCTGGAGACCGGACTGGCCGGCCCCGGGTTGTTGCAAAGCCTGGCGGACCGCTTCGATGCTGGATTTTTCTTTGAGCAGTTCTTTGATGGTCAGCAGCCGGTCGATCATCTCCTCCGTGAAGCGGCGGTGTTTGCCGTTGGTCCGGAGGGATTCGATCAACCCCATTGCTTCATAGTACCGGATTTGCCTGCTGCTTAAGCCGGTTCTTTCCCGGACTTCGCCGATGGAGTAAGTTGGTTGGTTTGGATCTTGATCGGCCATGGTACATCCCTTTCTGTACTGAATAATCCTTTCTTCCTATGTTAACAAACTTTAAAAGTTACGTCAAGCCTCCAGGAAAATAACATGACTTTTGGCGTCAGGGCGTAATTCCCCCGGCTTTAGATCCGGTGTTTGGCCCGATTACTATTTTAAACTTTACATGATGTCAGTTTTAGGTTAAAATAGGGTAGGATCTGGTTTGCGGTCCGGAACGGACCGCAGATTTACCGGTGTTTGTTTTGGGGGAGTCTATGGAAGGACAAAAAGGATCTCTGCCGCAAGGGCAGGTTAAGGAGGTTTGCCGATGCTCGATCCCAAGCAAAAAGAGGTAATCAGACGAGCCCACGAGCTTAATGTGAGATTTGTCAGACTACAGTTCACCGATATCCTGGGTAATTTTAAGAATTTGGCGATTACCATCAACCAGCTGGAACGGGCTTTCACGGAAGGGATTATCTTCGACGGCTCTTCGATTCAGGGTTTTACCCGGATCCACGAGTCGGACATGTATCTGCACCCCGATCCCGATACGTTCACCATTTTTCCCTGGCGGCCGAAGGAAGGGGGTGCGGTCGCCCGGCTGATCTGCGATGTTTATACCCCGCGCGGAGAACCTTTTGTTGGCTGCCCCCGTTATATCCTCCGTCAGGTGCTGGCCGAGGCGGAAGCACTCGGTTACACGCTGTATGTCGGACCGGAGCCCGAGTTCTTTCTCTTTGAAACCGACGAACGGGGCCGGCCCCGTAAGGAGACGATTGATACCGGGAGCTATTTTGACCTCTCCCCGCTGGACCGCGGGGAGGACGCGCGGCGGGATATTGTGATTACTCTGGAGGAGATGGGGCTGGAGATCGAGTCGTCCCATCATGAAGTCGCCCCCGGCCAGCATGAGATTGATCTGCATTTCACAGAAGGGTTAAGGGCGGCCGATAATTTTATGACTTTTAAGTATGTCACGAAGGCGATCGCGAAGAAACATGGCCTCCATGCCACCTTCATGCCGAAACCGATCTTCGGGGAGAACGGCTCCGGGTTGCACCTCCATCAATCCCTTTACCAAAACGGGGTTAATCTCTTTGCCGATCCCGATGACGAGGTCGGGATCACTGAACTCGCCCGGCACTATATCGCCGGCCTCATGCGGCATGCCCCGGCCTTGTGCGCTTTGGGAAATCCGACGATCAATTCCTATAAGCGTCTCGTCCCGGGCTATGAAGCGCCGGTCTATATCACCTGGTCGGACCGGGACCGGAGCACTTATATCCGGATCCCGGGGGCCGGCGGGCCGTCCGCACGGGTCGAATTGCGTTCACCGGACCCGGCGGCCAACCCCTATCTGATTATTGCGGCGGCGCTCAAAGCCGGCCTGGACGGGATCCAAAACAAAATGAACCCCGGGAAGCCGGTGCACGAAAGCGCTTACGAGTTAAGTCCGGAAGAAAGGCAAGAGCTGGGGATTAGAAGCCTTCCCGGTAGTCTGCGGGAAGCTTTGGACTGCTTGGCTGAGGATCCGGTGGTCAGAGGGGTCCTGGGTAAACATGCTTATGACCACTATTTGAAGGCAAAGTTGATCGAGTGGGAGGTCTACCGGACCCAGGTCCACCAGTGGGAGATCGAACAGTATCTCGGCAATATCTGATTCCGGTCCCTTCCGTTCAAATGCTTAAACGATCAAGATTTATTCCCGGCGCCGAAGGATGTTGAGAACCATGGAATTTGTGAAGATGCATGGTCTGGGGAATGATTTCATTATTGTCCAGGAGGGGCAGGCCGATCTCCCGGCGGAAAAATACGCGGAGGCGGCACGGCGGTTTTGTGCCCCCCACTGGGGAATTGGCGCGGACGGCCTGGTGCTGGTCGGGCCCGACCCCGAATTTGACCTGCGCATGCGGATTTTCAACGCGGACGGCAGCGAGGCCGAGATGTGCGGGAACGCCATCCGTTGCGTGGCCAAATATGCCTGGGAAGCGGGGCTTTGCCGCAAACAGGGCCTGCGGATCGGCACTTTGGGGGGACCGCGGGAGGCCACCCTGTTGACCGCGGGGGGACGGGTCACCGGCGTGCGGGTGGAAATGGGCCGTCCGGTGCTGGCGGCGGCGGCGATCCCGGTCCGCGCGCCGGAAAGCCCGGTGGTCGGCGGTAAACTGGCCGTGGCGGAACGGGAGTTTACCTTTACCGCCGTCTCCATGGGGAACCCCCATTGTGTGATCGAAGTTGACGAGGCGGCCACTTTTCCGGTCCGGCAGTGGGGGCCGTTGATTGAGGCCCACCCACTCTTTCCGGCCAAGACCAATGTGGAGTTTGTGACGGTGGTCGATGCCCACCGGGTGATCATGCGGGTCTGGGAACGGGGCGTCGGTGAGACGCTGGCGTGCGGCACCGGCGCCTGCGCGACGGTTGTTGCTTGCGCGCTGATGGGCCTGAC
Organism: Bacillota bacterium; assembly: GCA_012521315.1. Classification (GTDB taxonomy): domain Bacteria; phylum Bacillota; class UBA4882; order UBA10575; family UBA10575; genus Capillibacterium. The sequence continues at coordinate 676 of JAAYMP010000227.1, read as the reverse complement.
GGGCCGCCGGGTGACCGTGCAGTTGGCCGGGGGCGACCTCTTGATCGAGTGGTCGGCCAGTGATGATCATGTCTATATGACCGGCGGGGCGACGCTGGTCTTTACCGGCCGGGTTGACTTAAACTGGCAACCCGGAACGGAAGGAAGGGAACTTTGATGGTGCAAGTCAATACCAAAATGCAAACCCTGCCCCCATATCTTTTTGCCCGGATCGAACAGAAGATTGCCGCGGCGCGCGCCCAGGGGATCGATCTGATCAGCCTGGGCATCGGGGACCCGGATCTGCCGACGCCGCCCCATATTGTGGACGCGATGACGGCGAGCCTCCGGAACCCGGCCAACCACCAGTATCCGAGTTCGACCGGTTTAATAAGTTTCCGGCAGGCGGTGACCGCTTTTTACCACCGGCGTTTCGGGGTGGCGCTGGATCCGCAAACCGAGGTGGTTACCCTGATCGGGTCCAAGGAAGGGATCGCCCATATCTCCTTTTGCTATTTGGGCCCCGGCGACGTGAGCCTGGTCCCGGATCCCGGGTATCCGGTCTACGGGATCGGCACCGCACTGGCCGGTGGGACCGCTTATAACATGCCTTTAACGGCGGAGAACGGTTTTAAACCGGTCCTGGCCGATATCCCGACCACGGTGGCGAAAAAAGCCAAGCTGATGTTCTTGAATT
>JAAYMP010000226.1 GCA_012521315.1 Bacillota bacterium | reverse complement strand
TTTAACGCTTCCGGCCGGATTAAAGTATTCCAGTTTTCCGATCAGCGTCGCCTGCAGTCCGTGTTTTTTTCCGTAGTTACCCAATTGCAACAGGGGCGTTCCCCCGATCAGCTCCGTTATGCTCTGATAAACTTTGGCCATTTGTTCACACCCTTTATCTATAATTCATATATGTTTTATATGCTTTATCATACAGCGCCGGAGTTGCCGTGTCAATAGTTTTATGCTAAATCAGACAAATTGAAGGTAGAATTAATTGGAGGATACTCTTGACAGGACCTTTTTTTGCCTCTATCATAAATACATACTATTTATATATGAAATGAGTGAAACCGATGCGCATATCCGCAAAAGGCCGCTATGCGCTGGCCGCTTTAACGTACATGGCGCAGCGCTATAAAACCGGTGAGAATCTTTCCATTCTCACCATCGCGGAGGAACTGGGCATCTCCAAAATATATCTGGAACAGGTGTTTTCTCTGCTGAAAAAGGCCGAACTCGTTTTTTCCGTCAAGGGAGCCCAAGGCGGCTATCAATTGGCGTGCCCGCCGGAGCAGATCACGGTGCTCGACATCTTGTCCGCTGTTGATCTCTCCCTCTTCGAACAAACACAGGACACGGTCCCGGATAAAGCCCCGGAGATTGAGCAGGCCCTACGGCTGTCCGCCTTTACTGTGCTCGACCAAAAGATCAGAGAAACATTGGGGGGCATTACCCTCGCCGACCTTGTCCGCGCGGCGGAAAGACATAAAAAAGACGGGGCGCTAATGTTCTATATATAATATAACCACGAAAGGAGTGTTCAGAATGAAAGTAGTGCAAACCGGCAAAGCCCCCGCCGCCATCGGCCCCTATTCCCAGGCCATCATCGCCGGCAACCTGGTTTTTACCTCCGGTCAGATCCCCCTGTCCCCGGTCGACGGGACGGTAACCGGCAGCGACATCCGTGAACAGACCGAGGCAGCCATTGAAAATCTCCAAGCGGTCCTGGAGGCGGCCGGCAGCTCACTGCAGCAAGTGATCAAGACCACCTGTTTCTTATCGGATCTGGACAATTTTGCCGCCTTCAACGAGGTATATGCCAGGTATTTCCCGAACAAACCCGCCCGTTCGTGTGTAGAAGTCTCCAGGTTACCCCGGGAGGTCCTGGTCGAAATCGAAGCCATTGCCGAACGCTCCGGCTAGCCATTGGAATCGCTTGCTTAATCCTTTCCCCCATAATCAACGTACGGTAATTTGCCATGTTTCGTCCATAACCGCCCTGAGGGCAATTGGGGATCATGGAGCACATTGAGACAGCCGGTGATCTGCACTCCGTTCTTCCAGGCCGAAGTGCTTTCGATTACTTTCCCCTCGCCAAGATACGTTCCAACATGCCCGCTGATCCAGACGACCTCCCCCGGGACAACCCGGGAAAAGTCCGTTGACGGATTACACCTGGCAATCAACGCGTCGGCGGAAAGATCGGGGACCCCATTCGCTTTGTACTTCGCCCCGCCATATTTTTGGGCCGGATCACCGTTCCATCCCCAAAGGATGCCTTTAATTAAGCCCGCACAATCAAAGGCAAAGTAATTTTGGCCGATTAATCCGTATAGAAACTCCTTCCTCTCCTCCGTGTACCAAGAAGGGTACTGTTCTGCTTTCTCCTCAATGATCTTTTTGGTCACCGGTGACCCGAAGGTTCCCCACATGTAAACGGTGTTATAAGCCAAGGTACTCAGGAGTTTTTGGATAAACTCTTCACTTGTCATGCTCATCACCGCAAACCCCGCAAACCATTGTTGTAAAAATATATTGAAGAAAATGCGCCGTAGAACAATTTTTTGGCCCCCGGTCCCTTCCCGGCACGCCGGGGGATGCCGATGCCCAACTGTGTCGTCGATGTTGAAGGCGGTACCGAAACATGGTACAATCAGCGCGGAAGATAAACGATGTTGAAGGGTGACTCCAATGAAACAGAAACGGCCGTATCCCAAAGTCCGGATCTCCCCCAAGGCGGAGCGGGAGATCAAGAACGGGCATCCCTGGATTTACGGGGAGGAGATCCGCCAAACAGAGGACGTCCCCGTGAGCGGCGGGCTGGTGGATGTGTTTGCCGGCAACGCCTATATGGGAACGGGCTTTTACAACAGGGCCAGTAAGATTACGGTTCGGCTTCTTTCCCGCAACGCCAACGATCGCTTTGACGACGGTTTTTGGCGCCGCCGGGTGGAGTACGCCGTCCATTACCGTAAAACCGTCATGCCCGGCGCCGACTTTGCCTGCTGCCGCCTGATTCATAGCGAGGCCGACCAGTTGCCAGGGCTGACCGTGGACCGCTACGGTAGTCTTCTGGCGGTCCAGATCACCTGCCTCGGCATGGAACTGGTCAAGGAGACGGTTTACCGCGCCCTTTGGGATGTGCTTACCGAAATGGGCGAAACCGTCACCGGTATTTATGAACGCAATGACACCGCCCTGCGGGCACGGGAAGGGCTGCCGGAATATAAAGGCTGGTACCGCATGGAGGGTTTCCCGGTACCGGAATCCGCCGTGGTGGAGATCTGCGAAAACAGCGTGCGCTACCTGGTCCACGTGGAGAACGGCCAAAAAACCGGCTTTTTTCTGGACCAGAAGTTTAACCGCGCCGCCGTGGCCCGGATTGCCGGAGGCCGGCGGGTCCTGGATTGCTTTACCCATACCGGTTCCTTCGGCCTGAATGCAGCGTTGGGCGGGGCGAAGCACGTGACCTGCGTGGATATCTCTGAGGCCGCCCTCGACATGGCAAAAGCAAATGCCGTCCGCAACGGGCTGGACGGCAAGATGGATTTTCTCTGTGCGGATGTGTTTGACCTGCTGACCAAGCTGGCCGACGGGAAAGGCCGGGACTATGACTTGATCATCCTTGACCCACCGGCCTTTACCAAATCCCGCAAAACAGTGGGGGACGCGGTCCGGGGCTACAAGGAGATTAATCTAAAGGCCATGAAGCTACTGCCCCGGGGCGGGTACCTGGCCACCTGCAGTTGCAGCCACTTCATGACGGATGATTTGTTCCGCAAAACATTGTCCAGCGCGGCCAAGGACGCCGCCGTCTCCCTCCGGCAGATCGAAGCCCGCCAGCAGGCCCCGGACCACCCCATCCTGTGGGGTGTCCCGGAGACGTCCTACCTTAAGTTCTATCTCTTCCAGGTCGTATGAACTGTTCGCCAGTTTTATGAAAACCCCCCGGCACTGCGAAACGGCCTATTCCTTTGACAAATTCGAACCCGTCTCTTCTGTCTTCCTTCTAACGGCCCCATCCGTGCCGGTGCCGGTGACAACCCCGTCCACATCCTTCGCCAGGCCCTTCACAAAGCCTGTACTCGCCACCCTCGATCAAGAGTACCCGGCCGTTTACCAACGACTGCGCGATCTTTCTTCTCGCTTCCGCGTAAATGCCTTGTACCGTAGTACGGGCGACCTTCATCTGTTTGGCGCACTCTTCCTGCGTAAAGCCCTCCAGATCAATAAGTCTGATCGTTTCATACTCATCAACGGTCATCCTTACGCAGTTCCCGTCATCTACATCCAAATCAAGAGGGCCAAATTTATTGCATTCCGGCAGGCCGCATACCCTTCGCCATTTCATCGGTCTTGGCATAATATAATCACCCCAATTCCGCGCCTAAACAACCAGTTATTAATTTCCTTTCTGTCTTTATTCTATTTCTATTCCTGATGCCCTTTAAGGCCAATGCCCTTTTGGGGCGGAATCCAGAATAAAAAACAAGGCAGGCGGTAGCCTGCCTTTCACTTAGGACCGGACTAATCAGCAAATTCCTCAAGGCGCTTTTTCACTTCGGTAAGCTTTTCCTCAAGCATTTTAGCCTGCCTTGTCAAAAACTCTTTTTCATCAACATCCGACGGAAAAAATGCCCCGTTTCCAATATGGGCGCCAAAATGTGCCCCTCTTGGCCAACCGGTTGCACAAAACCTCCGTCGGAAGCCATGCCCGCGGCCAAATCCACATCCATAATTAACCGGATTGGCATAACCCGGAGCAGCAAAACCTGCGCAAAAGCCCGCGCCTCGTCCGGCCATTGGTCCCATACCCCTGGGTCCGCTTCCATCTCCTCTCGGCATCATATCCCTCCTTTGTAATGCTACTTACCCAACGTTATTGACATATGTCAATTATATTATATCCTATTTGCGACATATGTCAATAACTTTTTTTATAAAACAACAGTCATAAAATCCGGGCCCCACTTCCCGCGCCGGAAATAAAAAGGCCGCCAAACGCCAGGCCGAAGAACGACTGGCTGCCTTGGCCGCCTGGGATGCACGGGCAAACTGGGCACAGGGTCCCCTGCAAAGGGCGTTAACCCGTTTAAAGGTTGCCGCCCAGCTTCAACCGGGAAAGGAACGAGAAGGGGGATAATACCCCCCTCTCTGATCAATTTGGTCGCCTTTCCCCCGCTAAAGCAACAGGCTTGACCGATATTGTTCCCCAGAATCAGGGATTTGGCGGCCGAAAGGAGACAAAAGGACAGCATCCATCCAAATCAAAGGCAACAATTAAAGATGGCTATTCACGGCGAACAGAAATTCTGCAGCAGTCATCGTTCATTAAAGTGCTTTCAACCGTTATGTGTTTGCCTTCGGTTTTATCCAGGCCGGATAACATTGCGATCATCGGATCAAGGCACCAGCCATTACAGGGATTCGCTCCGCCCATCTTCTTCGCCAACGCACAAAGTTTACATGAAGTCGCTGTCGCAACATAACCATCCTCTGTTTTTTCCACCGACCAATTTGCGCAGCCATAGATCTCCGCAAGCGTTAGGAAGACGTCTTCAACACTTTGAATACCCAATTGCTGATTCAAATAGGGCGCCGTCTGTGCCTGCCTTTCTTTTCTTTTTTCCACAATTGCCGCCAATACCCCCAATTTCTCATAGATGTTAACAGCCTCCGCGATGGCGGTCGCATAGGTGTTTTGTAAAATGACCACCCTTTTGCCAATTTCCATTACTTTTTCCTCCTTTTAATCATATTAATTTAACGTTCGTTAGCTTACGGGGAAAGATAAATCGGCAGTTTCGTGCCGGTTTATATCCATCAAGGTTTTGGGTTAAGATGAACTATTCGCAGCTTTTTAAGACAATTGAGATCTCTTCCCTTATTTCATCCTCAGCTAAATAGCGGTTTTTTACAATAATGTTTTCAATCATCGTTTCTAACAAATGCACCAGCGTCCTCACTACCACTATTTTCTTCTCGACATTCACTAGATAAGGGTCGAGAATCTCACAGTGCCTGGGCAGTATACTTTTTTCCCACTCATCCATCAGGTTCATTAGTTCCTCGTCACCATCGAAGGAAAGGTAAACCTTGATCCCAAGCCGGTAAACCTGTTTATCATACTTGCTCAAGGAGTTCAAACCGTAGATAAATTTGGTATAAAAATCAATGACATTGTCCATTTTCAAGAGTGATGCCTGGTTATTTATAAGATTAGTGTTAAAATGCTCAACCGCCACTTCTTTGAGGCGCTCGCTAAAATCCATAATGCAGCTCCTTGTTTTAACGTTCGTTAGAATTATAGCACACTAAATTTTGTTTTGTCAACGGTTTTAAAAACTTTTTTGATATCCCGGTTTCCTGCCGCCTCCGATTCCCGGGCAAAAGGCGGATAACATAGGCCAGGTACTTTCTGTTCGCCTGGGATTCCCCGGCAAATGCCTCCATCAAGTTACCTGCGATTTTATTACTTCATACCCTAGGGCAGTAATGGCGTTTTCAATCTGGCCGATTGATAATTTTTCCTCATCAAATTCGAGCTTTACTTTACTCGCGTTGAAGGAGACATTTACGCTTTCCTTATCCACGCCATCCAGCGATTTTACCGCATTGTCAATTTTTTGCATACATGAGGGGCAAGTTAGGGTTTCCAATTGAATCGTCGCTTTTTTCATTTTATCACTCCTTTTATTTTATCATCTACGGTAGGATGTTCAATTATTTACCGCCAACGGCTAAGGGGTTATCTTATTTTGTACCGCAGAAGACGCATTCCGTTCAAGATTACCAGTAAGATACTGCCTTCGTGCACCAACATCCCAATCGACATATTCATCCAGTCACTAAAGAGGAGACCGGACAATAAGACAAGGACAACACCGACCGCGATAAAAATGTTTTGTTTCATGTTCCGCACAATTGCTTTTGTCAACCCAAAGGCGTGAGGTAAGCGGCCAAAATCCGAATTCATTAAGACCACATCGGAGATTTCAATCGCGACGTCGGTTCCACTGCCCATCGCAATCCCAATGTTCGCCAAAGCCAGAGAAGGGCTGTCATTAACACCGTCGCCAACAAAGGCCACAATTTGGCCTTTTTCCTCAATTAACTGCTGAATATAGGCTGCTTTATCTTCGGGTAACATGTTGCCACGGGCTTCAGTTAAGCCCAGTTCCCGACTGACAAGATCAACAGTTCCCTGGTTGTCTCCGGACAGCATAATAAGGTTTTTTACGCCCAATTTTTTTAGCCGCTGTAGATCCGCTTTCACCCCGGGACGAATCCGGTCACGAACACCCATCAATACTTTCAACTGGCCATCAACGGCCGTTAAGACCAATGAATTCCCGTTCCTTTCGAAACGCGCTACATCCGCTCGGGCTTTCTCATCCAGCTCCACCTTTTCCCTTTCCATCAAGCTGATATTACCAATGGCGATGCGGTGGCCATTGACCCGGGCGACGATGCCGCCTCCTTTAATCACTTCGGTCTCTTCCACGGTTGAGAATTTGGTTTCGCCGATCTCTTCTAAAACCGCTTTGGCCAGCGGATGATCCGATTCCCTTTCCACACTGGCCAAATATCCTAAGACTTCATCAATATCTTCTCCATAGTACACGGTTTCGGCGACCGCCGGCTTGCCGACCGTTAGGGTCCCTGTTTTATCAAATACTATTGTATCCAACCTGCTAAAATCACTGATTATTTCACTGCCTTTGAGGAGGACGCCATGACGGGCGCCATTTCCGATCCCGGCCACGTTAGAGACGGGAACACCGATAACTAAAGCACCCGGGCAGCCAAGAACGAGAATGGTAATCGCTAGTTCCGGATCTCTCGAGATTACCCAAACGATAAAGGAAAGGACAAGAACTGCCGGGGTATAGTATTTCGAGAAGCGATCGATAAAACGCTCGGCTTCTGATTTTGAGTCTTGAGCTTCCTCGACCAGCTCAATGATTTTACCAAAGGTGGTGTCTTCCCCGACCCGGTCGGCGACAATCTGGAGTGTTCCATTATCTAAGATGGTACCGGCATAGACCTTTGACCCTTTTTCTTTCGCCACGGGAATGGATTCCCCGGTAATACTTGCTTCGTTAATACTGCCTTCTCCGGAGATAACTGTACCATCAACGGGTACTTTGGCGCCGGTTTTAACCAGCAAGACATCGCCGACCGCAACCTCGTCTACTTCCACCTCTTCAAACTCCCCGTCTTCCCTTAGTTTGAGAGCGCTTTCCGGCGCCATCTCGGTCAATTCCTTAATGGCGGAGCGCGTTTTATTTAACGTCCGCTGCTCTAAAAAAGCACCGAAAAGGAAGAGGAAGGTGACAATGGCCGATTCTTCAAAGTTCTTAATTAAAAAGGCGCCAACAACGGCAATGGTGACTAAAACATCGATACTGACGACTTTTACTTTTAAGGCTTGATAGGCTTGAATGGCAATCGGCGTGACCCCGAAGATCGAAGCAATGATTAATGCCCATTCAAATAGCTCTGAATTGCCCATTGTCCACAGGCTAACAAAACCAAGGGCAATCAAAAGGCCACTAGTTAATGTAATCCGGTTTTTGTTTCTTAGAATATACCGTTGCATGTCGCCACCTCTTTTCCTCCTTTTCCCGGAAAAACCCCTTTAAGCTAAATAAGCCTCATCCAATTCGGCCAGCATTTTGTAGACCGCGGCATAGCTTTCACAGACACCGTCCGGTACGGTATAATTGTCCGTAATTTTCCTTAATTGTTGGAACTCACTGGTTAATTCTGGTCTATCGGTACCGGCTTCTTTCAGCTTTTTGTTGATCGCTTCAAATATTTTACGGACTTCATGAAATTCCGGGTGATTCCCCCCATGCACACGGGCGACAACCGGCACATATTGTTCTAATGTTTTTAAATGCTTTGCTTTTACTTGAGTAAATGATAATTCTTCTGCCACGTTCTCCCCCTCTTTCTTTCCATTTATGTCGCTCTCATTATACCAGAAGGTTAAAGAAATTACCTTTTTTATTTTTCCCTTTACCACAAAAAATAAAAAATAAAGGCTCCGGACCCGATAGCTCTTCCCCACAAAAAAATCCTCGATCTGTGCTGATGAGGCAGATCGAGGATAAAGGTTGAAAGTTAATTATTCACGAACAACAACCAACTATTCAATATACCTTTTTACAATATTCGTAAAGATTTTCTCTTCCCAGGTTCCTTTCAAATCATTTTTTATATAGGGTGTAGTAATATAATAATAGGTATAATTTTTTATATCAAAACAAATTATATAGTTTTTGTTTACCGGAACCCTTTTATATTTCTTGTCAAAGCCATCATCATATATATTTATTACTTCGGTTCCTATTGCCTTAATCAAGACTTTATATGTATTGAAAGGATAAATCCTTTTCCCTATTGAGTTTTTATCATAGAAATATTCAATTGAGCCCACCCTTTGAAAAAATACCCAATCATGCTCTTTATTTATTGCATTATGTATATCGGGTAACTTCCATAATAAAAAACCTATTATTGCTATTACAAAAACACTATCTCGACTTCATTTTTATAATCCTCCTAATATTCCAGAGAATAGGTAAAAACCTCCGGTTGTTCGAAATCCGGAAATAAAACTGGCAATTTCTTCTTTCTCGGTGGTGGTACAACAACATCACCTATACCAAAATCCACACTAAACGGTGTTCTTGTTTTATTGATCAATCCGACAAGATTGACGCGTATACCATTATATTGTTTGTCCTCGGCGATGACTTCCAGAATAAGATTATTACAGTATCTTGATTTTTGTATTCTCCGTAAAAATTCTTCCTGACAAAACAGGTTCAATAGTAGCTGTAACTGTAACCCATCTTGATCCGCCCTCCTCTTTAATCTGGCAATAACCGAGGCTCCCAAATCAGCCACTACAACCGCACCCCAAAATAGTATTTTACCTTTTGCGTTACTCTCAATTTTTTTGCATACTCCATCAGTCTGCTGATATTTTTTCTTTATCTTTAATATATCTTTAAATCGCCGTATTAAAGACCTCTCGCTCCAATTTGTTTGCATACCTCAAAACATCACAGATTGTCCGTTCCTTATTATAAATCCGGATTTTTACGCCGTTCATTTCGTAATTTGAAACTCCGATCTCAAGATATTTACTACTTATATAGAACGGAGTCACCGGCGGATAACTGATTTTAAACTGCTGTTTGGAAATGTTCTTATCCACAGCTAGTTGCCACGTTGCCGGTATGCGGTTTGTATAATTATAGTGTTGTAAAGCGCTTTCCAGGTAAATGACAGCAGAAGGGAATAGTTTC
>JAAYMP010000225.1 GCA_012521315.1 Bacillota bacterium | reverse complement strand
CGGGGAAGTAGCCTCGATTCAGGTCTACGAAGACACCAGTATGATCGGCCCCGGCGCGCCGGTGGTCTCGACTGGTCTCCCGTTGAGTGTGGAGTTGGGGCCCGGGCTCATTAGTTCGATTTACGATGGAATCCAGCGCCCGCTTGATGTTTTGGCTTTGCAAGGGAACCGCTTAGCGCGGGGGATTGAGGTTCCGGGACTGCCGCGGGATAAGAAGTGGCGCTTTACTCCCCGGCTGGCGGTGGGGAATGAAGTTGAACCCGGCGATATCCTTGGTGTTGTTAAGGAGAACGTGATTGTGGAACACCGGATCATGGTTCCGCCGGGGGTCAAAGGGAAAATTGCCAGGATCGAAGAGGGTGAATTTACGGTCGACGAAACGGTCGCGGTGGTCGAGACCGAAGCCGGGCCGCGGGAACTGACCATGATGCAACGGTGGCCGGTGCGCCGGGCCCGTCCATACCGGGAAAAAATGGCGCCGGACCGGATTATGACGACGGGGCAACGGATCATTGATACCTTCTTCCCGATTGCCCGTGGGGGAACGGCGGCGATTCCCGGTCCCTTCGGGAGCGGGAAAACCGTGGTCCAACACCAGCTTGCCAAGTGGGCTGATGCCGAGATCATTGTGTACGTGGGTTGCGGCGAACGGGGGAACGAAATGACTGACGTTTTAAATGAATTCCCGCAACTGCGTGATCCCCGGACCGGGGAGGATTTGATGAAGCGGACCGTTTTGGTGGCCAACACCTCCGATATGCCGGTGGCGGCGCGGGAGGCTTCGATTTACACCGGAATTACCATTGCCGAGTATTTCCGGGATATGGGCTACAACGTGGCGATTATGGCCGACTCCACTTCCCGTTGGGCCGAGGCGCTCCGGGAGATCTCGGGGCGGTTGGAAGAGATGCCGGGCGAGGAAGGTTATCCGGCTTACTTGGGTTCGCGTTTGGCCGAATTCTACGAACGGGCGGGTCGCACCCGTTGCCTGGGACGGGACGGACGGGAAGGCTCGGTCACCGCGATCGGCGCCGTCTCCCCGCCGGGGGGCGACCTCTCCGAACCGGTAACCCAGAACACCCTACGGGTGGTCAAAGTTTACTGGGGATTGGATTCGACGCTGGCCTACCGCCGGCACTTTCCGGCGATTAACTGGCTGTTAAGTTATTCATTGTACAATGAACGGTTGGATGAATATTTCCGGACCGAGATCGGGGAGGAATGGGTTAATCTCCGCCGGCGGGCGATGCGCCTCCTCCAACAAGAAGCCGAACTGGAGGAGATCGTACGCTTGGTCGGGGTCGACGCCCTCTCACCGCGGGACCAGTTAACGATGGAGGTTGCCCGTTCGATCCGCGAAGACTACCTGCACCAAAACGCCTTCCATGAAATCGACACCTATACCTCCCTCAAAAAGCAGCTGGCCCTCCTCAAGCTTGTCCTCACCTTTGCCGACGTCGGCCTGGCCTTGCTGGAGAAAGGGATGGAGATCCAAAAGGTTTTCGCTTTGGCGATCCGGGAACGGATTGCGCAGGCGAAATATATACCCGAGGACAAGATGGAGGAGTTCACCAAACTACAGGCCGATCTCGAAGAACTGGCAAAAGACACGGAGCTTGCCGGGGAGGTGCTTTAGATGTTGAAAGAATACTGTACCGTACGGGAAGTCGTCGGTCCGCTGATGCTGGTGGAAAAGGTGACCGATGCCAGTTACGAAGAACTGGTTGAGATCCAGTTGGCCAGCGGTGAGCTCCGGCGGGGGCGGGTCTTGGAGATCAATAAAGACAAAGCCCTGGTCCAGCTCTTTGAAGGATCGACCGGCTTGAATCTGCAAGACAGTCGAGTGCGGTTTTTGGGGCGCAGTATTGAACTGGGGGTATCCCCGGACATCCTGGGCCGGGTTTTTGACGGGATGGGACGGCCGAAAGACAAGGGGGCGCCGATCATTCCCGAACTGAAACTGGATATTGACGGGACGCCCATCAACCCGTACACCAGGAATTACCCGTCCGAATTTATCCAGACCGGCATCTCGGCGATTGACGGGCTGAATACGCTGGTCCGCGGCCAGAAACTGCCGATCTTTTCGGGGGCCGGGTTGCCCCATGCGCAGTTGGCGGCGCAGATCGCGCGCCAGGCAAAAGTGCGCGGCCAGGGGGAACGCTTTGCCGTTGTCTTCGGGGCGATGGGAATCACCTTTGAAGAGGCGGACTACTTTATCAATGACTTCCGGCGGACCGGCGCCATTGAGCGGGCGGTGCTCTTTATCAACCTGGCCAATGACCCGGCGATTGAGCGGATCTCCACCCCGCGGATGGCGTTGACCGCCGCGGAATACCTCGCGTTCGAGCTGGGGATGCACGTGCTGGTGATCCTGACCGACATGACCAACTACGCCGAAGCGCTCCGGGAAGTGTCGGCGGCGCGGAAAGAGGTACCCGGGCGGCGGGGTTACCCGGGTTACCTCTACACCGACCTGGCGACCATTTACGAACGGGCCGGCCGGATTAAGGGGATTGACGGGTCGATTACCCTGATTCCCATCCTGACGATGCCGGAAGACGATAAAACCCATCCCATTCCGGACCTGACCGGTTATATTACGGAAGGTCAGATTATCCTCAGCCGTGAGCTGCACCGGAAAGGGATTTATCCCCCCATTGATGTGTTGCCTTCGCTGTCCCGTTTGAAGGACAAAGGGATTGGCAAAGGCAAGACCCGTGAAGACCACGCGGATACCATGAACCAGCTTTTTGCCGCCTACGCCCGGGGGAAAGAGGCCAAAGACCTGGCGGTCATCCTGGGTGAAGCGGCCCTGACGGATCTGGACAAGAAGTTTGCCGCTTTTGCCGATGAGTTTGAGGACCGTTATGTCCGGCAAGGGTTTGAGGAGAACCGGAGTATTGAAGAGACCCTTGACCTCGGCTGGGATCTGTTACGCCTCCTGCCGCGGGGTGAACTGAAACGGATTCGCCAAGAGTTTCTCGACAAATATCTCCCGAAAGCGTAGGGGCGGAGCAGACTACTTAGGGGTTTGGGGGTGATGGCTTGGAGATCCGGGTGAACCCAACTCGGATGGAGTTGACACGGCTGAAGAAGCGGTTGGCCACGGCGGTCCGCGGCCATAAACTGCTCAAAGATAAGCTGGACGAGCTGATGAAAGACTTCTTCGATCTGGTCGAGGAAAACCGGAACCTCCGCCGGCAGGTGGAGGAGAATTTGGCGACGGCCCTGGCCGGGATGGCCATGGCGCGGGCGGTGATCTCCCGGTCGGTTTTGGAGGCGGCAATCGCGACTTCCCGGGGGGAAGCGGCCTTGCAGGCAGGGACCACGTCCCGGATGGGGGTGGCGGTACCCGTCTTCCAACTGGAGATGACGCCCGCCCTGGGCAATGGCTTTGGAATGACCGAAACCTCGGCCGAGTTTGATGAGGCCATTGACCTTTTGGCCAACAGTTTTCAGGCCATGATCGAACTGGCCCAGGTGGAGAAGACCGTTGAACTGATGGCGGCCGAGATCGAACGGACCCGCCGCCGGGTGAACGCCCTGGAGTACGTGCTCATTCCGAAGCTGCGTGACCAGATTAAATACATCACCATGAAGTTGGAAGAGAACGAACGGGCCAATTTGGTCCGGTTGATGAAGGTCAAGGATATTGTGCGGAGTAAGTAAAAGCAAGCCCCCGGTCGTGAGGATGACCGGGGGCTTGTTCGTCCTCAATTGTACCGTTCGATACAGGCTCCAACCACTCCTCTGGCACGCAGTCAATTGCACCGTTCTTATTTTGGAGATGAAGAAAAGGATTCACTCACGGCTTGCCGCCTAGGAAGAGCCGATTATTGCCAACAGATCAGGAGCAACACACGTAGAGAAAGACGGAGAGGCAAAGGAGAAAGATGAGCCAATCTCTTTTGGTGCTCTTAAACACCGCTCTGGTCCGCACCTCCGAATAACCCCTTGCCTCCATGGCCTCTACGATCTGATCGGTGCGGCGCAGCATCTGTTCAAGAAAGGGAAAAACGGCATAATACAGGCGCCGAACCGGGTTTTTCCGCAACTCGATCCCGCGGGCCTTTTGGGCGGCCATCATCTCGGCAAACTGGCCAAGGAGGACCGGGATTAAGGCAAAAGTAAGAGTGACCATGGTGGCAATTCTTGCCGCCGGGACAAAAGGGATCGGGCGTAAAACCCATTCAATAACCTGTCCGAATGTCCTTAAAGGCGTTGTTCCGGTGACGACCGCGCAAACCAGAACAATAATGGCTAACCGGCCGGCGAAGCGCAAACCGGCCACCACACCTTGGCGCGAGAGGCCGGGAAGCGGCAAGGTGGGGATGGGGTCCCCGGGGATGGTCCAGGCGTTAATGCTGATCACGAGTAAGATGATGAGCCCAAAGAACCTTAAGTCCTTTAACAAGGCCGTCCACGGGAGTTTGGCCAGGCGTAAGGCGAAGATGAGCAGACCGAACGCCAATAAATAGTGGTGTAAGGCCGTGGCAAAACTGGCGGCCAGACTAAGCAGTAGCATACAGGCGAGTTTTAGACGGCCGTCCATCCGGTGCAGGATGGTATCCCCGTATATATACTGGAAAAAGGTTATTTCAGCCATGTCAAATCCTTGACCTCCTCTCCTTTCCGCAGCGGCATCCGGATCCCGTATTGTTCAGCACGGTAAACCACCGCTTCCGGTTGGCCGTCCTCCACCAATTTTCCCTGATTGATGATGACCAAGCGGCCGGCATGGGCCAGCGTCTTTTCTAGTTCGTGGGTGATGAGGATGATGGTATGGCCCATTTCGTGGAGGCGTAAGATTTGTTGCAGGACTTGAACCACGCCGGGATAGTCGAGACCGGTAAAGGGCTCATCCAAGACGATGATCTTTGGTTGCATGGCCAAAACCCCGGCGATCGCCAGTTTTCGTTTCAGCCCGCCGGAAAGAACATAGGGGTTTTGCTGGGAAAAACGGTTTAAACCGACCACTTCCAAGGCGGTTTTAACCATCGCTTCTACCTGCGCGGGGGGGAGATTCAGGTTTTCCGGGCCAAAAGCCACTTCTTCGGTGACGGTTTGCCCCACGAACTGCCGGTCGGGATCCTGAAAGACCAGTCCGACTTTTTTTCTTGCTTCCAGAATGTTCTTGGTGATGGGTTGGCCGTCGATCAACACTTGGCCCTTGGTCGGCTTAAGCAAGCCATTGAAGTGCCGGGCTAAAACCGTTTTTCCCGAACCGTTGGCGCCGGCCATGACCACGAATTCACCGGGGTAGATTTTTAAGTTTATATTGTCGATCGCCACGGTTCCGTCGGGAAAGACATGGGTCAGGTTTTGCGTTTCTAGAATAGGCATTTCGTGATCTCCCGTTCTGTTTATTGACGAAAAGGAGGAACCGGACCTTGTTGGAAACGGGGAAGGAGAGTGCGAGCCAGCGCGGAGGCGACCACGATCTTGATGATGATCCCCGGGATAAAGGGGATTAACCCGGCTGCCACCGCCGCGGGCCAACCGATTTTTAACACTGTTTTAAGCCACGTTACCCCAACGCCATACAGCAGAAGATTACCGGCGACCAAAGCCATGGCCGTTTTGAACAGGGACGGTTTGCCCTTGTGCACGATAAAACCCACGACCGCCACAAGAAACAAATAACCGAATAAAAAACCGCCCGTCGGTCCGAAAAGAACGGCCAGACCGGCCTTGCCGCCGGCAAAGACGGGCAACCCGAGGATGCCCAAGCAAAGATAGAGGGCCACACTGGTCAAGCCCCATCTATAACCGAGAAAAACCCCGGTGACCATGGTGAAAAAATCCGCCAGGACGATGGGTACGGGTCCGATCGGAAGCGGGATACTGATATAGCCGCCAATGATGATTAGGGCGGTAAAGAGGGCAACGTATACGGTCATGCGCAAATTTGTTCTGGCCTCGTCCTCCCTTGGCGCCGTTGTTGGCTTAAAGAATTCATTTGGCTCCATAGCAGCGCAACCTCCCTTGCTTGGGATCAAAAATTAAGACTATTATGGTCTATTTTCTCTTAATTGTCAACTACTAAAATATATCAGGTTGACAATAAGCCCGCTTGATGTTTTCGCTTTGCCAGGGAACCGCTTTGCCCTGAGGATTGCGATTCCCGGAACGGCGCGGGATAAAAAATGGGCCTGGGGTGTGTTTTGGACTTGGAGGTAAATTGGCGAACATGCTAATAAACAGAAATTTGATCATCCCGAAAACTATGAAGAAGAGGTTCTTGGTTTTATCAAAAAACTGTTTTAATAGTTGTTGAGGGGAAAAGCAAAAGCCCTAGGTAAATTACCTAGGGCTTAAAACTTCTTTCATGGTCGGGGCGACAAGATTTGAACTTGCGGCCTTTCGGTCCCGAACCGAACGCTCTACCAAGCTGAGCTACGCCCCGCGAGCCTTATATTAATATAGCAAAACTTTGGCAAAATGTCAAAGGGAATTAATAGGAATTCCGCGTTGAAGGGAACAAACCGGCAAGGGCGGGAGGATTTGCCGGTTCCATCGCGAAAGAAAAGTTTATCGAGATTTAGGGCTTTCTTTGAGCCAAATTGAGTTGGAGTTGGTGATCTGCTTTGCACATTACATTTTTAGGTGCGGCACGGATGGTAACCGGTTCTTGTTCTTATTTGGAGACGGAGAAGAGTAAATTCTTGGTTGATTGCGGGTTGTTCCAAGGCTCCTCGGAAGAACGGGATTTGAATGACCGTTCCTTGCCTTTCAATCCTGCCGATTTGGACTTTGTCCTCCTCACCCACGCCCATATCGACCATTCCGGATTTCTCCCCAAGCTCTGCCAGATGGGTTTTCACGGGCGAATTATTACGACGCAAGCGACCACCGATCTGTGCCAGATTATGCTTACCGATGCCGGGTATATTCAAGAAATGGAAGCCGAATGGCACAACCGGAAGCGGGTCCGCCAGGGGGCAGCCCCGATTGAACCTTTATACACGGTCCATGACGCCCAGGCCGCCTTGAAATACTTTTACCCGGTCCATTACGGGGAGGAGATTGAAGCGGGCGAGGGTGTCAGGGTGCGTTTTCGTGATGCCGGCCATATCCTGGGCTCCGCGATCCTGGAAGTCTGGGTCCAGGAAGGGGATAAACGGATTAAACTGGTTTTTAGCGGGGATATTGGCCAGTATAAGCAGCCCATTGTGCGCGACCCGGCTTTAATTGAGGCGGCCGACTATATCATTGTCGAATCAACCTACGGGAACCGGTACCACATTAACCATGAAGACCGGACCGAACGGCTGGCGGAGGCGGTCAACCGGGCGGCAAAGGCGGGGGGAAAACTGCTCATTCCTTCTTTCGCCGTCGGCCGTACGCAGGATATCCTTTATCATTTGAAGAAACTGCGGCTGGCGGGGCAGATTCCCCTGGATATCCCGGTCTATATCGATAGTCCGATGGCAGTCTCCGCGACGGAGATCTTTCGGCGGAACTCCCAGTATTTTGACGAAGAGACCTACCACCTCCTGCGGAAAGGGGAAAACCCCTTTGAGTTTTCCGGACTGCATTTTGTCCGGACGACGGAAGAATCAAAACGTTTAAACGAAATGGAAGGGAAACAGATTATCATCTCGGCCAGCGGCATGTGTGAGGCGGGGCGGATCCTGCATCATCTCCGCCATAACCTCTGGCGTCCCGAGACCCATGTTTTGTTCGTGGGTTATCAGGCCGAGGGGACATTAGGAAGAAGGCTGCTGGAGGGGGCCAAAGCGGTAAAGATCTTCGGCGAGGAGATTTTGGTGAAGGCACAGATCCTGCAGATCGAAGGTTTCTCCGCCCACGCCGACCAGGGGGAGATGCTGCAATGGCTGAGCGGTTTTGTCAAAAAACCGGCCGCCGTCTTTCTCGTCCACGGCGATGCCGATGTTTTACCGGTGTGGGAACAGAAAATTCGGGAGACACTGAACTTGACCACGATCATTCCCGAACTGGGACAGCGCTTTGATCTGGGAGAAACGGCGACGGAGGAAAAAGGCGTCATCCAGGTACCCGATTCCCAGGAACAATTACGGCAGCTGCTTCTCATGTTGGACGAGAAGTATCTGGATTTCCGCGGGCGCCTGCGTCAGCAAGCCGACCAGATCGGGACCGCCGGCTTAATGGTCTTGGCGGAGGAACTTGATAAACTGAACAGGCTAATTGAGGAGAAATCCTTTTCACGATAGCGGAGGAAAAGGAGGTTGTTGTCAATGGATTTCCATGGCGAGCGCAGTTATTGGAACCGGAATCGCTCGAACCGGGTGGTGATCATCGGCGCCGGCATGGTGGGCTCCACCTATGCCTACGCCCTGCTCATTAGCGGCCTGGTCTCAGAGATCATTATCATCGATCTGAATGAAGAGCGGCTCATGGGTGAAGTAATGGACCTTAACCACGGGGTCCCCTTTGTCCGTCCGGTGATCGTCCGTGCCGGTGATTACGGAGATTGCCGGGAGGCCGACTTGGTGGTGATCACAGCCGGCGCTGCCCAGAAAGTGGGGGAAACCCGCCTCGACCTGGTCCACCGGAACGTGTCGATCTTCCAGGATATCGTCCCCAAAGTCGTGGCCAGCGGGACCCACGCGCCGATTTTAGTGGCGACTAACCCGGTGGATGTAATGACCTATGTGACCCTGAAAATATCCGGACTGCCCAAGGACAAAGTGATCGGATCGGGGACGGTTTTGGATACGGCCCGGTTCCGCTATCTCCTCAGTGAACACTGCCAGATCAGCCCGGTGAACGTCCATGCCTATATCTTGGGGGAACACGGTGACAGCGAAGTGCCCATCTGGAGCCTGGCGAACATTGCCGGTCTCCGGTTTACCGAGTACTGCCCCGTGTGCGGAAAAAACTGCGAACCTTTGGCCAAAGAGAAGATCTTCGAAGAGGTTAAAAACGCTGCTTATAAGATCATTAAAGGGAAAGGGGCCACCTATTATGCGATTGGGCTCGGGCTGGTCCGGATCACCGAAAGCATTCTCCGGAACGAGTACTCGGTGCTGACCGTTTCTTCCCTGCTGGAAGGGGAGCATGGGATCTCTGATGTCTGCTTGAGCATCCCTACGGTCGTCGCCCGGGACGGGATTAGAAAGCGGATTATTCTCGATCTGTCGCCGGAGGAAGAACAAAAGCTGAAGTACTCCGCCGACGTGATTAAACGGGTCCTGCGGGAGATTAAGTTCGGGCAAGACTGACCGGGTGACCGGGCTAAGCGTTTTGAACCCCGCGGTTGAATGTAAAGGATAAAGAGCCGGCGTCTGGCGGCGGTTCTGGGGAGGCAGCGGATGAAGGAAGTTGAGATCTATACCGATGGGGCATGCAGCGGCAATCCGGGCCCCGGCGGGTGGGGGGCCGTTCTCCTCTACCAAGGACAGCGGAAAGAGCTGTCCGGTGGGGAAAAGGAGACCACCAACCAGCGGATGGAGTTGAAGGCGGCGATTGAGGCTTTATCTTGTCTCAAATATCCCTGCCGGGTAAAACTCTACTCCGACAGCGCCTATCTGGTGAATGCCTTTCAGCAAAACTGGTTCCGGCGTTGGGAGAAGAACGGCTGGATGACCGCGAAAAAAACCCCGGTGGAAAACAAGGATTTATGGGAGCAACTCTTGGCGCTCAGCCGGAAACACCGGATCGAATGGGTTAAGGTCAAGGGGCATGCGGATACGGTCGAGAACAACCGCTGCGATGAACTGGCCAAGGCGGCGATTAAGCAGATTACCTAGCATTTTTTCGCTTCTCGCACCCGCCTCTGGCGCGCTTCTCACCCCGCTTCTTGCGTTTCTTTATATTGGCGGATCCGGCGGTAGAGGATGCGGGCGACGATATAGAAGGGAACGGCAAAGAGCGCGCCAAGGAAACCAAAGACGGTCACGAAAGCCATGACGAAGAAGATAACGATTAAAGGATGGATCTTTAACCTGCTCCCGTGGAGCCGGGGCGCGATGAGGTTGTTTTCCAACTGGTTAACCACGATCAGGACGACCACGACCTTCAGGGCCTGGGCAAAGCTGGTGGTGATCCCGATTAAAATCGCGGGTAAAGCACCGAGAATAGCGCCGATGTAGGGGATAAACGCGGTGACGGTAATCGTCAGCGCCAAAATCAAAGCATTGGGGAGCCCGATAATAAGGTAGCCGACCAGGGCGAGGCTTCCTTCGATTAAGGCCACGATCAGTTGACCGGAGATATACCGGGCTAGGGTCTGGTCGACTTCGTCCAGGATGGCACCGCCCAGTTTTCTCAGCTTGGCAGGGAAGAGACCAAGTGCCCCGTGGTAAATTGCCTGGTCGTCCTTGAGAAAATAATAGACGATCACCGGGATCAGAATAATAACCGCACCGATGCTGGTTATCTTCGAAAAAATGCCAAAGAAGTTTTGCTGGATCACCGTTAATAACCGGGTGGCGAACGCGGAGAGTTTCTCTTCGAGCTTGTACTTCTCGAAGTAATGGGCGAGCAACTCGTTGTCGATATTGCGCAGGCTGTTGCGGATGGAAGTATAATAGTTCGCGAACAAATGGGTTAGGTCCCGGATCTGTTTCTGAATTATACTGCCGCCAAAGAAACTGACGGTGATGATGACCGCGGCGAGCAACAAGAAAGTGATGAGGATGGCCAAAACCTTGTAGCGCAGATACTTCGTTAAAAAGCGAACAACCGGGCGCAGCAGGTAATAGAAGAAGACGCTGAACAGTAGGGGTGTCAACAAGACCGCGATCACCGAATTGAGCGGTTCGTAGATATAATGCACTTGTTTCCAGAGGAAAAGGATCAAGAGCACCAGCAGGATTGAAAAGGTGATTTTAAAAAACTTATTCTCAAACATAGCCATAGCGTGATCTTCCTTTCGGGGCGGTAGGATTTATTTTCCACAAGGAAAAGGTGATCTCCTTTCCGGTGATGTTTACAGTTTGATTTCAGTTTCGCCGGCTCCGGCTTTGCCGGCGGAGAGTTAAAGACAAACGAGCCTGTAGGAAAACAGGCTCGTTTGTCTTTTTAAGGTTGGTAGTGGGTTATAAGATTATTATTTCCGGAATTGCTCGGGAGTAGCCACATCACCGTAAATGGCTTTGGCCTCTTTCAACCGTTTAATCTGGTTCTCCATTTCGGCGGCAAAGGCCGCAGGCAATTTAATGTGGCTGAAAGCCTCGGTCATCCGGTCCATTTTCTCCAAGTATTTGGCGATCCGGATCGCGAACTGTTCGTTGTAGTCTTCTTTCGTATAATCGGTGTTTAAGTGCTTTTTAAACAGGTCCTTCAGGTCTTCGTACTTGGGAATCCGGCCGACCGGGGTCTCGATCGCGTCGTAGTCGCCGTTGACGC
This sequence comes from Bacillota bacterium, assembly GCA_012521315.1. GTDB lineage: Bacteria > Bacillota > UBA4882 > UBA10575 > UBA10575 > Capillibacterium. Next base: position 4,884 of record JAAYMP010000225.1, on the reverse strand, counting down.
GGCCTTCGGCCCAGAGGATCCAGACTTTCTTGTCGAGTTTGCCGTTGAGGTATTTGCCTTCGGCATTCTTCAAGAAGTAGTTGGTGGCAAAGATCTTCGGCTCTTCTTTTGCCTCTTTCACAAATTTCAGGTGGTTCTCCAGGTAAGTGGCTAGCGGGACGGAGATGAAGTCCTGATTGGCCATGGGATCATGGGTGCGGACCCCTTCTTTTCCGATGGTGGCAGCGGTCGTTTCCGATTCGACGGTCGCGCCAACGAAGACGCCGTGGGCCCAGGAGAGGGACTCGCAGATGGGGACGGTCGTATAGGAATCGCGGCCACCGTAAACAATCGCCTTCACCGGAACGCCCATGGGGTTGTTAAGATTGGGGTCCACATTGTCCAGTTCCTCGAGGGCAATGGTGTAACGGGCGTTTTTATGCGCATAAGGGATATCCTTCCCGTTTTCGTCCTTCTTCCCTTTATACCAATGGCCCGTAAAGTTGATCCCTTCGGCCGGCGGCTCTTTCCCCATCCCCAACCAATAGGGTGTGCCGTCGCTCACCAGGACGTTGGAGAAGATAACCTCCCGCGGGGTGGTGAGGGCTTCATAGATCAACGGGTCATCATCGGGGTTGACGTTTTCAATAATGCCAAAGATTCCTTTCTCGACGTTAACCGCCCGGATTTCCCCGTCGATTTTACGGAAATAGGCGATGTCGTCGCCGACAATGCTCTGCCCGGGGAGCATGGCGGTACTGGTTTTCCCGCAGGCGCTGGGGAAAGCCCCGGCAAAATAGGTGGTCCGGCCCGGTTTTCCGTGAACGCCCATGAGGAACATATGCTCGGCCAGCCAGCCTTCCCGCTGCGCTTTCTGGATGGCCAAGCGGAAGGCCAGTTTCTTCAGGCCGACGCTGTTGCCGGCGTACTGGTTGTTCACCGTGTACACCCGGTTCTCTTCCAGGTCGATGTAGATCCGGCGTTTGTCGATGTCGGCGGTCACGTTGTTGACCAAACGACCTGCGGAGTGCAGGAAATAGAAGAAATCGTCGGAACCGTTCAAGCGTTTAAATTCTTCATAGCCACTGCGGTAGAGGATCTTTTCGCTGTGGACAACGTAGGCCGAATCGGTGATCTGCATTGCCCGTAGCGAAAATGGGGAGTTGGTTGGGCCAAGGGAGAAGAAGGCAATCAGCATTTCCTTGCCTTCCATAATCCCGTCGATGATGGAAAGGATCTCCGGCAAGCCCTCATCCTTGAGGATATAGTTGACATTAATCCCCCAATCCACCTTTTTGGAGACTAGATATCTGGTATGTTGTTTATCCCGGCCTTGGTCCTTCGGACTATCAAAATGGATGGTGTGGCCTTTTAATTTTAACGGGTTTTCTTCCTGGTTTTTAATGGCCAGTTCCCGGATATATTTGGTGTCTTCTTCGGAATCGGTGATCACGGTGACCTTCGCCGGACGGCAGATTTTAATCGCTTCCTCCACATAGGCCATGACCTTCGGGTTGTTTAGGGCTTCAAGTTTGGCTCGACTGACGTTGTCCAACATGACTAATCCTCCTTATGTTATAGTATTGTCTCCGCGTCTGGTCAATAGACGGCAGAAAACAAGGAAGAACTCGGGAATTGATTCCATTACGAAAACTGTAAAGGAACGATTCCTAAAAATTCGAATTCCTCCCCATATTAACTAATAATTACACTTTAACACAACTATTGCCGGAAAAAAATCTTTCCGATTTGAACATTGGGTTAAGATCTTGTATACCTAATACAGTAAAAACAATTCCGGTAGCGTATCAGCCAAAAACAAAGCTGTGGCTAATAAACTTCTTGACCATGATGGGTGTGGGTGTTATAATAATAAATGCCATTGCTGCACTGGGGGATCGTCTAGTGGTAGGACGGCGGGTTCTGGCCCCGCTAGCGAGGGTTCGAGTCCTTCTCCCCCAGCCATCTTTGAAGTGGTCCCATCGTCTAGCGGCCTAGGACACCGCCCTCTCACGGCGGAGACACGGGTTCGATTCCCGTTGGGACTACCAAATTAATAATAAAGTGCTGAGGAAAGAGGCTTTGGAAAAAGCCTCTTTTTCTATTTGGCGGGGACCCTTTGTAGGACACTGTCCTATTAAAAACGGGGGACGGAGACAGTCATGAGTCTCTTTTCAAGTCTCCTTTATCCAAGCCTAAAAAAAGGAGGCTTTTAATAATGGTGAGAGTAAAGAGAAAAGTTGATCCGAAAGCGGAAATCAAGTGGGAGGAAACGCCGGAGGATGGAGGGAATGCTTTTGCCATGCAAAAAACCCTGGTCTATACCAACCTGACTATGACCTAAGCTTTTTTACCACTAGAACCTCTTCGCCTAACATGTCAATAATCTTCACTGCTACCGTTGTTTCTCCTTCTTGGGCAGGTAGTTCGTATGTACCATTAACTAAATCATTTTTTCTTTCAGGAACATCAGATAGAACAACATTGAAGATATTTCCATCATAAGCAGGATCAATCATCACACAATCCACCATGCTTCGCCAGTCGGTGATTTTAGCTTTGAATATCTGCATATCCATCTCCAGACGTTCGATGATGGTCGGGCTAATAAAGTCTTCAATCTTGACCTTTATTTTTCCGTTCTCCTTTTGAATATCAACTTTAGCAGAAGCTGGGGAATGGATAATGAATTTCCCATATTTAGGGTCAGTACGTAGTTCAATTACTTCAATCCGGTTGACTGCATCATTGCCTTTTCTTAATCTGTTCCAATCTTCCAGCCAGGAATCGGCGGCCAGTTCTTTTCCCAGACAAACAAGTACGATATTCCGGTCTTCCTCAGGACGGGCTTCCAGTTCTTTTTTAATTTCCTCTAAGTCAATAGGGGATAAGGGGTGACCAAAAGGTACAATCTTGACCAGCCTATTACCTAAAGTCCCGTCAAAGAACCCGTCGGAACGGGTACGTTCCACCCCAATATGTTCACAAGCTAAGTTCACCGCTTCATTATGCTGAACGGCGAGGTCATAATCGTTGACTCTCCAGACCGTAAAGGAAAGCTGAGCAGGAGGAACATTTGCATTGCTGTTTTTATCCGTATTAATTAATGGTTTTTGGACTGGTTCTAATAATTCCTTTATTTGTTCTTGTATAATGGACTGAAGTCTTTTACTGGTAGTTTGAATAGCTCCTTTATTAATGTCGCACCCAATCCACCTGCGCCCTAGTTTCTGGGCGACTGCAGCGGTAGTACCGGAACCGATGAAGCAGTCTAAAATAATATCTCCGGGTTCAGAAGCCATAGATACAAGTAGTTCAATCATCTCTTCTTTTTTCTCAGTAGGGTATCCAGTTAAAAACGAAGAAGCTGTTATATCATCCCATAATGTATCGCGTGTTATATAATCCGTGGCTTCCAGACGATATTCTGGCCATCCGGTATTGGGATTAGGGCGCAAGTCGCCATTAGCAATCATTTTTTTTGCTTCTTCTTCTGACTTCATCCAATGTCTTCCAGCTGGAGGATAATGCCCAAACAATTCATAAGTTAAATTGTTTCTTATGTTGGGCGCATCAAAAGAATGCCAACGTTCTTCTTTTGGTGAATATTTAAGAGGTGCTTGGAACTTTGTTTCAGGAGACTTCGAAAATAGGAGTAAATAATCACAGCCTTCATTAAGTGAAGTAATGCCTGATGATTCTACATAACTTTTACGGATTCTTTTGACAACTATTTCATTGCGGAAGTTTTTATTGCCAAAAACCTCATCCATCACCACTTTTATATAATGTGCTCTATCTGTGTTTAAATGTACAATGATAAAACCATCTTCTGCCAGAATCTCTTTTAGAAGAAGTAATCTCTCAAATATAAACTGTAGATAATTATCATTTGCCCAAATATCCGTATATTGGATCTGCTCACCTAGAGAATATCCTTCACCTTCTATTTTAGTTTTCTCAGAAACACCCCTTAATTCAACTCTACGTACATAATCTGCACCGGAATCAAAGGGAGGGTCAATATATATAAGCTTGATTTTACCCCTAAAACCATTGGCTAGTAAATGAGCTAGTACTTCCTTATTATCCCCATGAAATAGCAACCCACCTTTGGGATAATTGGCAGGCCAATCGCTCCAAACATCATCCGGTTTCCTTTTGCCCAAATCCCTAGTAGGGTCAAAAGTCTCTATATGTTGAGCTGGAAAAGCAGTAACTTGATTTAAGGGCCGCTTTCCAACCCAGGTTAACATCGGTCTACCTTTTGCCGCTTTGATCTTTATTTCTTTACTCTCATTCATTTCTGGTTTCCCCCTCAATAAAGTCCCGTGCGAACTTAGTCCGATCATAAGGCACAGTATCTGCTGGCGCAAAGACCATTTCATACTTTAACCGGTCAGGGTTGAGCTTCTCCCATTTCCGTAAGGCTAAGGCTTTTTTACCGTTTTCCCCATCTAAGATATGGTTTCTTTCTCTTTCCGCCTTAATCTCAACAATAAGGCATTTCCCTGGTTTCTTACCTTTACCTTTCTTTCGGATAATGAAGTCGGGAGTATAACGACGCCACTTGCCTTTATCGTCTTTGTATTCCACAAAAAAGTCGGTTTTATTTGAGTCGGTAAGGGCTCCGGTAAAATAGATATCTTCGATCTCTGTAGGATGAAGATTAAGATGTGTCAACATTTGTTCAAAGAAAGATTTCTCAGGGTTGGAATCAAAGTTGTAAGGAGTATAGTGAAAGCCAAAGTCATTAACGTTATCTTTTATATCACAGATTCTAGTCAGGAGATGCTCTTTGTCCTTGCTGTATGTAATCTCTGCGGTATAAACTTCAGTTCCATCAGGCTGTATTTCTTTATTGAATCCATCCGGTTTCACTAGAGCCAGAGCAACGTCTACTTT
>JAAYMP010000241.1 GCA_012521315.1 Bacillota bacterium | reverse complement strand
TTACAGAACCTGGTTTAGCAATAACCTGACCTCTAACGATATCTGTTCTCTGAACACCACGAAGAAGTGCACCGATGTTATCACCAGCTTGAGCTTCATCAAGGAGCTTTCTGAACATTTCGATACCAGTTACAACTGTCTTACTAACTTCTTCAGTAATACCAAGTAATTCAACTTCGTCATTGATATGAAGAGTTCCTCTTTCTACTCTACCTGTAGCAACTGTACCACGACCTGTAATTGTGAATACATCTTCAACTGGCATTAAGAAAGGCTTATCTGTATCTCTTTGTGGATCTGGAACCCAAGAATCTACTGCAGCCATAAGCTCAAGAATCTTGTCGCCCCATGCACTTGAAGGATCTTCAAGAGCCTTAAGAGCAGAACCCTGGATTATAGGTGTATCATCTCCTGGGAATTCATATTCGTTTAATAATTCTCTAATATCCATTTCTACTAATTCAAGTAATTCTTCATCATCAACCATATCACATTTGTTCATGAATACTACTATGTAAGGTACACCAACCTGTCTTGAAAGAAGGATATGTTCCTTTGTCTGAGCCATAACACCATCAGTTGCAGCAACAACAAGGATAGCACCATCCATCTGTGCAGCACCAGTGATCATGTTCTTTACATAATCGGCATGTCCTGGACAGTCAACGTGAGCATAATGTCTGTTTTCTGTTTCATACTCAACGTGAGAAGTAGAGATAGTAATACCTCTTTCTACTTCTTCTGGAGCTTTGTCGATGTTGTCGAATGCTATAGTTTCGCCTGTACCTAATCTTTCATGAAGTGTCTTTGTAATAGCAGCTGTTAATGTTGTTTTACCATGATCTACGTGACCAATAGTACCGATATTACAATGTGGTTTGTTTCTTTCAAATTTAGCCTTAGCCATTTTGTAATTCCTCCTTAAATTCCTAAAATAATAATATTTTTTTAGTCCAAAAGGCGGAATACCACCTTTTGGCTATATAACGGCTATAAATGATTATATTTCATAATATAAAGATTTTCAAGCCTATTTTTAAATAATTTTCTTATTTACCTCTTGCAGAGATAACTGTTTCCTGAATATTTTTTGGAGCTGTCTCATACTTTTCAAAGAACATTGAGTAGTTACCACGACCCTGTGTATCTGAACGAAGTACTGTAGCATAACCAAACATTTCAGCAAGTGGAACATAAGCTTTAACCATCTTACCGCCACCGATATCATCCATGCTTTCAATACGTCCACGACGTGAATTGAGACCACCGATAACATTACCCATGTATTCTTCTGGCATTGTTACTTCAACCTTCATAATAGGTTCAAGAATAACTGGTGATGCCTTTTGCATAGCTTCCTTGAATGCCATAGAACCAGCAATGTGGAATGCCATTTCTGAAGAGTCAACTTCATGATAAGATCCATCATATACTGTAGCGTGTACACCAACAACTGGGAATCCAGCAAGAATACCTGATTTTGTAGCTTCTTCAATACCTGCACCAACTGCTGGGATGTATTCCTTAGGAATAGATCCACCAACAACTGTTGATTCAAACTTGAATAACTCGTCACCATTGGCATCCATTGGCTCAAAGTGAACTTTACAGTGACCATACTGACCACGTCCACCTGACTGCTTAGCATACTTACTATCAATATCTACTGCCTTTGTAATTGCTTCTCTATATGCAACCTGAGGAGCACCAACATTAGCTTCAACCTTAAACTCACGAAGTAGTCTGTCAACGATGACATCAAGATGAAGTTCACCCATACCAGCGATGATTGTCTGACCTGTTTCCTGATCTGTATGAGCTCTGAATGTAGGATCTTCCTCAGCAAGTTTAGCTAAGGCTTCACCCATCTTACCCTGAGCATCTTTTGTCTTAGGTTCGATTGCAAGTTCGATAACTGGTTCTGGGAATTCCATTGATTCAAGAATTACTGGATGCTGTTCGTCACAGATTGTATCACCTGTAACTGTAGATTTAAGACCTACTGCTGCAGCAATATCTCCTGAATAAACCTTATCGATTTCTTTTCTAGAGTTGGCATGCATCTGAAGGATACGTCCAACCCTTTCTTTTTTATTCTTTGTAGAGTTAAGGACATATGAACCTGAGTTCAATGTACCTGCATAAACTCTAAAGAATGCTAACTTACCAACAAATGGGTCAGTCATAATCTTAAATGCTAAAGCAGCGAATGGTTCGTCATCTGAAGACTTAACTGAAATTTCATTTCCATCTTCATCATGTCCTGTGATGTCTCGGACATCAGTTGGAGCTGGCATATATTCGATTATAGCATCAAGAAGTTTCTGAACACCCTTGTTTTTGTATGCTGTACCACAAAGACATGGAATCGCATCACCTGCGATTGTTCCTTTTCTTAAAGCGGCTTTAAGTTCTGAAATTGAAGGTTCTTCACCTTCAAGGTATTTTTCCATAAGGTCTTCATCGAATTCTACACACTGTTCAACGAGTTTGTTATGGTATTCTTCTGCCTGATCTTTAAGGTCAGCTGGAATTTCACCTATAGTGATATCATCACCCTTATCGTTGTTGAATATATATGCTTGCATTTCAAACAAATCAACGATACCCTTGAAATCTGCTTCCTGTCCGATAGGAATCTGTACAAGTACAGGATTCTTTCCAAGCTTTGTAACAAGCTGCTGACATGAGTCAAAGAAATTTGCCCCCATCTTATCCATCTTGTTCATGAACGCCATACGTGGAACACCATATGTGTCAGCCTGACGCCATACGTTTTCTGACTGTGGTTCAACACCATTTTGGGCATCGAATACACCTACAGCACCATCAAGTACTCTAAGTGAACGCTCTACTTCTACAGTAAAGTCTACGTGTCCTGGAGTATCAATAACGTTAATACGGTATTCATCGGCATTAGATTTCTTTACGCCATTTTCTTCTGGTGTCCAATGACAAGTTGTAGCAGCTGAAGTAATTGTGATACCTCTTTCCTGCTCTTGGGCCATCCAGTCCATTGTAGCAGTACCTTCATGTGTATCACCAATTTTATGATTTACACC
>JAAYMP010000224.1 GCA_012521315.1 Bacillota bacterium | reverse complement strand
GTAGCTTTGCGCCCCCGTCTTTCGACGGGTTTGCCTTTGTCGTAAAATCCGCTTATGTATTAATTTGTGTCTATATTATATAACATTTTACTACAATTGGCAATACCTTATAGGTTAACCAAGGTCAAAGTTAACGTACCACTGTAGTGACCAGGACTTTCGTCGCCCTTGAGCACCAAGCGGAAAGACAATTTGTCGCCCCATAGTTGCGGCACGCCGGAAAACCGCCTCAATTCCTGGTTGGTTCCCGGGTTTGGCATCCGGCGGTAATTACCGTTCTGCATCTTCCATTCCAACCGCGACAGGGGAATCCGCCCCGACCCGGCAACGAAATCCTCCCCGGAAAGCAGTAATTGCCATTCGTTATATAAGACGACAACACCAAAGGAGACCACGTTTTGCGCCTCAAAATAATCGAGGGTCGGGTCAAAGGGATCGGTCTTCAACTCTCCCAGGTTGGCTACGCTATTCGCCAAGAAAAGAATCGCCCCGTTTTCCAAATCAATGTTACCCTGGACATGAACGGGCACCAAAACCGCCGCCAGAAGTAACCCCACCAGCAGCAGGTAAACCCGGACCTTACCCATCAACCTCACCTCCTATGGTACAAACAGGGTGTAAGTTATGGGGGCGGAGTAGGTTCCTCCCCATTCGTCACCCCTTAATTCCAGACGGTAGGAGATCTTCTTACTATACTTTAAACCGGGACGCGGTTGGTGATCCCTTTTCCGGGCCAGTACTACATAACTGCCGCTGGCGGGCATCTCCCGGTAAATCCCATCCTCCGGCCGCCACTGCAGCCGGGTAATCGGTATGGTCCGGCTCCCGTCCCGAAAATCCTCCGCCGAAATCCGGACCTCCCAATCGGTCTGGATATTACAACGGTAATCAACCTGGACCGCGTTGATCCGTTCATAATAAAGGCGGCCGTTCGCCCGGCGCGGCTCCCCCAGATCCACCGCCGGCACCGACAACGCAATCTCGGTCCGCTCGGGAATAGAGAATTCAAGAACGAACTCGGCCGTTCTGAGCGGTTGTGCCAGCAAGAAAAAAGCGGGAAGAACAAGGATCCCTACCCGTCGCCACCATCCCTTACGCATACTTTCCCTCCTTTTTCTTTTTCAGGCCCCTTCCGCGGCCACAGCCTTACTGCCGACGACGCCACGACACAGGAAGAAACCTCTTCATTGCACCGTAAAGACCTTTTGGTAACCGGCCAACTTGGAACCGCCATAATCCATAACGGCAATCGCCACGTAGTTACCCGGCTTCAATTGGAGCTCCTCTTGAATACGGATCTGGCGGCTGCTCTGGGGCAGGACTTTACTGGGTGGGATCGTTACCAGCCCAACCTTTTTGTTCTTGAGATCCTTAATCTCAATCCGCCCCGTGGGTTCCAGCACGGAATCACCTTCATTAACAAAGAGAACTGCCGCGCTGATCGCCGGCCGGCCGTTCGTAACGGTACTTTGGATGGCAAAGTCACCGATCCGCCCTTTGACCGTAACCGGTCCGGGAACCGTAACGGTGATGCTTCCACCCACCCGGCCGCTCATCCGCATTCCGCTCATTTGCAACGCCGAATAGGGTAAAAACTCCACAAAAAACATGCTCCAATAATCGCCGGGCGCCGTCCCGGCGGGCACTTGCCCGCTAATCGTCACCATTTTTTTACTGCCTGCGGGCAACACAAATTCACTGGGTTCAATCTGCAGCCAGGCGGTGGCGGACCTTTTCACCCGGCCCGGCTCGGCATAAAACTGCACCGTTCCCTCCTGGTCAAAATCCCAATCCATAAAGTAGGTCTTTACTCTAATCTCTTTATCCGAAGCCCCGTAGACCTCGATCTGGTCTTTAAAATAGCCACCACTCTCCGCCGTAAACGCCAAGCGGGGTGGCGTCACAGTAATGCTATTCGCCAACCCCGTCAAGGACAAAACGCCCACCATAATGGTGAGCATAATGAGACTTCGCCATTTAAGGAAGTTCGGTTTCATCGTTTTGATGTTTACACCTACTTCTTCAACTGGTGATCACAGATTACCAGTGTTTATAGAGTTACCAGCGTATATGTAACCGTGCTGCTGTATTCGCCGGCATAGGCGTTTTCCGGAAAGTCCATGGCGTAATAAATATTGGTGGTGGTGTTAACGGGTTCCATCCCAGTCGCCACCAGGATTTCCGTCTCGGACATCTGGGTGTCGGTTTGATCCGGTGCCGTGCCAAAATAGAGGTAGTTAACGGGAATTGTGATACTGGGATCGCTGGAGTTTTGGAAGGCGGTCGCCGAAACCTTTAATGCCCAACCGTCCATATTGTTACAACGGTATGTTACCTTTAAGGGCGTGGCGGACACGATCCGGCTCTGCAGAACACTACCCACCAAAAAACTGCCCAGGTCAATGCTGTCATCCGACAATTCCAACTCGGCAATCTCAGGAATCGTAACAATAATATCGTGGGTTTTCTCAACGGCAAAGGTTGTCCCAAGGACTAGCGCTAACAAAACGATTGACAACACTAATTTCAATTCTTTCCGCATAGTAAAAACCCTCCTTGTCTTATCAACAAATTTTTAACAAAAAAACCGGCCTCAGGGATACTCCTACCCTTAGCGCCGGTTTCACTACTCACTCATCTCAAGCCAAGTGACCATCTAAAGCCTGAGAGTCATCGTCTCGCTAATTCATAAATGTTTTTATTTATTTTTATCGTTTTTATTATAGATGATGAAACAGGCCATGTCAAACTATTTTTTACCTTTTCCTGCTTTTTCAGTGATTTTCCGATAAAAAAATGGCTCCCCGAGTTGGATTCGAACCAACAACCGCCCGGTTAACAGCCGGGTGCTCTACCGTTGAGCTATCGAGGAATGCCTTTGCACATTTTATAATAGCAAGGTTGCATCCTTTTGTCAAGAGATAATCGATTCTGGCAGTAACCGGTGTTCCCGCCCGTCTGGGTCCAATTCCTGCATAGCCAGGATCTTTCAACAGTTCGAGAATTTCAAGCTAATCCTGGTTGATGTTCATGTTGGAACGCCACCAGATTTGCGTATTTACAGAAACTTATCCCTTCATGGCTATTTTATTCCTGACCTCGAAAAGGAGAAGGAAGACTAGTAGCGAAATAAAGCTTATATAACTGGAACAAATCTAAATTTTCAAATCGGCTTTAAAGAAATTTAAGGAGAGATTAGATGAATAAACCTGCTGGGGTAAACCCCCATCCAACCTCGGCCAAGAACCCCACCGGAAAAGGAGGACTATGGCACAGATTAACCTTGGCCGCCATCATCGGTCTTTTACTGGTCACTTCCTTGACCGGTTGTGTCTCCAAAGCCCCCCACGAGCAATTCATTGCGGCTTTAAAAATGGTAGATGAACTGGACTACCAGGAATATGAGAGCAAGATGTCAATCCGTTTTCAATCCGACTATCCGGAAGACCAAAAGCTTTACGAGATCTTTAACCAAGTCTCCTTTGCCGTCACCACCAAGCTGGACAAAGAAGACCGTCGCTTCCTCCTTGATCTGGATCTCTTATATAAAGGTGAAAACTGCGGTGATTTGACTTTGTACGCCGATCTGGAGAAAATAACCGCCCGGTCGGTCTTCTTGGGGCCAAAGACCTTCTGTCTTGAATGGAATGATCTGCAACAAATGATACATAAGTACTATGGCTTCCAGGTCCAAATTCCCGATTACCTTTCTTTACTGCTTGAAACCGACGAACAAACCTGGGAACCAGTGGAATTGGCGTTTTATGATTTCTTCACCGAATATTACCAGGATAAAATCACCACCGGCGACAAGCAGGTGAAACTATCCGTCATTGAGCAGGGTCAGGAAAAAATCGTTCCCTGTCAAGAACTGCTGATCAAAATGGACCAGGATGATTTTGCGCTTGAAGAAATATATCGCATGTTACAAGGTATTATGGGAAATCCCGCCGTCCGCTCACTGGTCAAGGATAAAATCACCCAGTTTATCACCATTGCCAAAAACAATGGTGACTTGGCTACTTGGCCGGTGACCGAAGAACAACTGATTGTCTTCCGCGATGATCTCGATCACCGAATCGATCGTTTGCTGGCCCGGATGGCAACAATCATCGCCCAAATCGAACCGGACGCTTCCCCAACCCCCGTTATCCGGATGGATGGCCAGGTTTATCTCGACCGGAAGGGTTTATGGCGCCGCATGGTCACCACGCAAACCATGGAGATTACCGGTCCGACCACGGGAAAAGGAGCCCAGTCCACGATCACAATCGAACAAAACCTGATTAACCCCGGGCAAAAGCCGGTCTTCCCCGAACTTTTGCCTACGGCGACGATCAACATTGGCCAAATCCCCGTCGACGAGTGGCCAATCATCGCGGAAGATGTGACCATTAATTTCTTTGCCCAAACTTTCATCAACCCGCTCATCCGGGACATTGTGCAGCTTATCACGGAATCAGAATAATATAAAGGTAAAGGGCAATCGCACTAGCCTGTCGGGAAAAAGAGAACCTTGGCGCCGGCCAAGGTTTTCTTTTGCTCCTTCGTTGACTGCCAATTTTTAACCAACCCGGTTTCACAGGTTACCCTGAAGGCCAATCTCCGCCGCCACCTTCCGCATGCCGGCGATGGTCTCCTTGATCACCTCATCCAAGGCCATGCCCAACCGCGCGGCTCCTTTTTCGATGACTTCGCGGTTGACCCTCGCCGCAAAGGCCTTGTCTTTCCACTTCTTCTTGACCGACTTTACTTCCAGGTCCAAAACACTCCGACTTGGCCGGACTAAAGCCGCGGCGGCAATCAGACCGGTTAGCTCGTCAATAGTGTAAAGCACGTTCTCCATCCGTTCCACCGGCTCCACCTCGGAGCAGATCCCCCACCCGTGGCTCTGCACGGCACGGATGTACTCTTCGGGCCAGCCTTCGCCGGCCAGGATCTCGCGCACTTTGAGGCAATGCTGAT
>JAAYMP010000223.1 GCA_012521315.1 Bacillota bacterium | reverse complement strand
TGCGTCGGTCGTTTATACCTTACTTTTTACCGTCCCCGGTGATTTGGCTAACCAGTTCCCGGCCGAAAGCCTCCGCCGCCGCTGGCCCGTTCCCGGTGATGATCCGGCTGTCCCTTTCCACACTTTGGCCGGTATACACGGCGCCCCCCTTTTCCAATTCGGGAATCCCGTCCGGGAAGACCGTCGCCCGTTTCCCCTTCAAGAGACCGGCCCGGGCCAGGATGACCGGGGCGATACAAATGGCCGCCACCACTTTCCCCGCTTCGGCGAACTGGCGAGCCAGGGCATGGACTGCCGTGTCCGCAAAATACTGTGCCGCGCCGCCACCACCGACAAAAACGATCGCCTCATAATCATCGGGCTTAACCGCGGCGACCAAGAGGTCGGGCCGGACTTTCAGGCCCAATTTCCCGACGGCCTCCTCCGTCGTGGTCGAAGCGGTCACCACTTCGATCCCGGCTGCCGACAGGATATCCTTTGGCACCTGGTATTCTTCATCACGGAACTGCTGTTTGGCAATGATAAAAACCGCTTTCTTTTTCATCGCTGGTCTCTCCTTCCTCTTCTCTAATTCACGGAAGCTCTCCCGCTTCCCGTCTTTTCCAATACCATCACGGCTTGCTTGAGCCGCGGCAAAACTTTTTCCTTCCCCAACGCGGCTAAAAGTTCGAATAGACCCGGGGTTGCCGTTTGCCCGGTCACCGCCACCCGCACCGGCATGAAGATCTGTCCCGGTTTGAGCTGCAAGTTTTCCGCCAGCCCCCGCAAAACCAGCTCCAGGTTTTCCTCACTAAAATCTGCCGTTTGGCTTAAGACAACCTCAACCTTTCTCAAGATCGCCGCAACTTCTTCCGTTGTTCCCTTCTTGCCCACCAAAAGTTCGGGCGCCGGCGGATCGATCTCCGCCCGCAGGAAGTAACCGACGGCATTCGGAAGTTCAGACAGAAGTTTAATCCGCTCCTGAACCAGCGGCATCAACCGGACTAAATAGGCAAACTGCTCCGGCGGGCAAGGATCCGGCAGCAACCCGTCCTTTTGCAAAAAGGGCAGCGCCCGCTTGGCCAGTTCTTCGTGGGATAACTTCCGGATGTAGATCCCGTTATACCAATCCAATTTGTCGAGGGAAAAATTGACCGGCGAAGTATTGAGCCGATCCACCGAAAACGCCTGTACCGCCTGGTCCAAGGTGAAGAGTTCCTCGTCCGTCGGCGGATGCCATCCTAAGAGCAAGAGGAAATTGACGAGCGCCTCCGGCAGGTAACCCTTCTCTCTAAACTCCCGGACCCCCGTGGCGCCGTGGCGTTTGCTAAGTTTTCCTTTCCCGTCCGGGGCAAGAAAGATCGGCAAATGAATAAAGGCCGGCGGCGCCCACCCGAAAGCGTCGTACAGTAAAAAATGCCGGGGTAGACTGACGATCCACTCTTCGCCGCGGATGACGTGGGTGATCCCCATCAGGTGGTCATCCACCACACTGGCCAGATGGTAGGTGGGAAAACCGTCCGACTTAAGCACGACAAAATCATCCAAGGTCTGGTGGTCAAAGATCATCTCGCCGCGGAGTTCGTCCCGGACCTTGATCTGCCCGGCCAGGGGAACTTTAAACCGGATGACATATTTTTCCCCCGCGGCCAGCTTTCTTTCGACCTCTTCCGCCGGCAATTCCCGGCAATGCCGGTCGTAACCGGAAGGTTGGCCCGTCTGTTCCTGTTTTTTCCGCATCTCCTCCAAACGCTCGGGTGTACAGAAACAATAATAGGCCTTCCCCGCTTGGACCAGTTGGGTAGCGTACTTTTCGTAAATCGCCAGCCGCTCCGACTGGAAATAGGGCCCGGCTTCCCCGCCGGCGTCCGGTCCTTCGTCCCAATCCAGCCCCAACCAGCGCAAGCTGTCTTTGATGTCCTGGACCGCGTCGGCCACCAGCCGGTTCCGGTCCGTATCTTCAATCCTTAAGATGAACCGGCCCCCGGTCTGGCGCGCCAACAACCAGTCATAGAGCGCGGTCCGGGCGCCGCCAATATGTAAATAACCCGTTGGACTGGGGGCAAACCTTACTCTAACCGCATCCATTCCGAAACACCTCTTCTGGTTTATACTCGTCACTTGTCCCTCCGCGACCACCCTTTATTTCTTCTTGTCCCTGATATATTCCTGCCCTGAACGAAAAGAAACCGCCCGCAAGCGGGCGGCCATCTTCTGATGCTAATCAAGGGGGACCAAGCCTAAACTAATCTTTAACGCTTCATCAACTTTGCTCATATATTCCTCGTTCAGCTCGCCGATCTTCTCACTCAGGCGTCTTTTGTCAATCGTCCGAATCTGCTCGCAAAGGATCACCGAATTCCGGTCCAGCTTCGTATAGTCTTTCTTAATCTCCACGTGGGTTGGGAGGCGGGCCCGTTTAATCTTGGAGGTAATCGCCGCCACAATCGTCGTCGGACTGTAGGTGTTCCCGATGTTGTTCTGGAGAACAATCACCGGCCGCAGTCCCCCCTGTTCCGACCCGACCACCGGGTTCAAGTCGGCAAAGAAAAGGTCGCCCCGCTTGACGATCAAAGATTCTCACCCACCGCCAACCGGTCCAGATAATGGTCATACTCCGCCAAATCCTGCCCGATCCCCTCTTCCGCCAGTTCCAAGTTGAGGAGGCCCATCTTTTGGTACCCGGCCGCCATTTTCTCCCGCTTTTCGTTGCGTAATTTTTCCGCCAATAAATGGCGCATGGCGTCACGAATAAAGGCGCTCCGGCTGCCGTACTCCTTATGCGCAACCCGGTCCACTTCCTGCAGCAAACTCTCGGGGAGAAGAACAACCACCCGACGGTTAACCATTCCCAGCACCCCCAGGTTATTCTCAACTATTATTATATACTTTTCGCGAAATTCCAGTCCGACTGGGGTCTGTCCCTTTTAACCGGTGGAAAGCTATTGTGAGGTCCGGTTGCTGCGGATTACGCCGTTTTATTAGGTTTATCTACTACGCCTGCTGGTTTAAAGAAACAAAAATACCGGTCTTTTCGCTAATTACTGTTTCGCGGAAAAACTGCTGATTCCTGCTGTTTTACCTAGGTAGTCGTTGGAAGAGCGTCCTGCCCGCCGGGCAATGGCGCAATCCCTCCACGATGACCAGGAGGGAACCGGCCTCAAGTTCAACCTCCGCCGGCCCGCTTAAAAATTCATTATGGATTCCCCGCGTTGACCCCAACTCCAAAGTGACCTTGTCCAAGGGGTACTTGGCACCCCTGATGCTGACCCCCTGCGCGGTCGAAGGGTAGGGGAGGAGGGAAAAATGGCCGCCGGGAAAGGGGAAGATCCTTATGCTTTCCGGACCGGTCAGTAAAGTGGCCGCCTGTTCATCACCGATTAACACCAGGGCTGTTCCGCCCTGCGCCATGCGGTACATCAACGAGAGGTTGGCGAGGGTATGGTCGAGCCGCCCGCCCAAAGCTCCAAAGACCAATACCGTTTGGTACTGCTGCGCAGCAAGTTGACCGCAGGCGAGTTCAAGATCGGTCCAGTTCTTTTCCTGCGCATAGCGGAGGACTTGTGTCCCTCTCTTCGCCAACGCTTCTTGGTAAGACGGCGGGAGCGAATCAAAATCCCCGAGTAAGAGCTGAGGTTGATAACCCAAATCCGCCAGGGGTTTTCCTCCCCCGTCGACCGCAAGCAAGAGATCGTAACCGGCCGCCAACGCCGTCCGGAGGAGTCCAAGATGAATCGGCCCCCCGCCAACCAGAATAGCCTTTTTGCCAGTCGCCTGCATCCCATCCCCCGCCTTTCCGGCAAAAATAAAAGACACGACCGGCCAGTCGTGTCTTGCCAATACCGCCAATTACCGTTTGGAGAATTGCGGCGCTTTCCTTGCTTTTTTCAAGCCGTACTTCCGCCGCTCCTTCACCCGCGGATCGCGGGTCAAAAAACCGGCGCGCTTTAAAGGAATGCGATACTCGGGATCTACTTTCAATAAAGCACGGGCAATGCCATGACGGACGGCGCCAGCCTGTCCGCTGACCCCACCGCCGCGCACGGAAGCGATCACATCAAATTTCCCGGCGGTTCCGGTCTGTTGTAAAGGCTGTTCCACCATAACTTCCAATACTCGGCGCCCAAAATAACCTTTGGCCTCACGCTTGTTGATCAAGATTCTCCCTTGGCCGGGCACCAACCAGACCTTCGCCACCGCCGTTTTCCGCCGCCCGGTGCCGTAGTATTTAGGCTCCGCGTTTTTTGCACTAGGCAAGGATCGTTACCTCCCTTCGACTTTAGCCCTTGATCTCCAACGGCTCCGGTTTCTGAGCCGCGTGGGGATGTTCCGGTCCACGATATACTTTTAACTTTTTGATCTGGGCACGCCCTAACCGGTTGTGGGGAATCATCCCGTAGACTGCTTTCTTCACCACAAACTCCGGTTTATTTGCCATCAATTCCTGGTAAGACCTTACCTTCAAACCACCCGGATACCCGGAATGGTAATAATACTTCTTGTTCTGCAGTTTTTTGCCGGTCAGCACAACCTTGTCGGCGTTTATCACAATCACATGATCGCCACAGTCGACATTGGGGGTGTAATCGGGACGGTGTTTCCCCCGGAGAATCCTGGCAACCATACTGGCCAATCTTCCTAAAGTCTGACCGCTCGCATCAACCACGTACCATTTTCTTTCTCTCTGGTCTGGTTTGGCCAGATAAGTTCGCAACTTTAAAACCTCCCTTGCAACCGAGGTGCCTAAAACCTGCAGACCCGGGGCTCAAAGTCTGAGGTAAGATTAACCTCTTTGATGCACTTGTTAATTATATCAAGAAGAAATAATTAGGTCAAGGGCAAGCACTGAAAAGGTTTTACGAACGAGAACAACATTTTAAAATATCCTGAGGCCCAAATGTTTTTCTCCACTGATTTGAATTTCCTGGTAAGAGTATACTTGGCAAAACAAAGGTTAAAAGCAGGTTGAGCGGCAAAGAAGTTGCGCCGCTTTTGGTTCCATTTGGCTTTAATACTCCACCCGCAAAAGCGTCAGCCCGTGCGGCGGCGCGGTTGGCCCGGCCGCGTTCCGGTCCCCGTGGGCCAAGATCGCCTCGACCAAAGCCGGCTCCGCTTTTCCGCTGCCGATCAACAACAGTGTCCCGACAATATTCCGGACCATCTTGTATAAGAAGCCGTTCCCTTCCATGGTGAAGAAGAGCTCCTCCGCCACTTCCTCCACGGCCACCCGGTCCAAACGGCGGACCGTCGTCGCCACCCCCGAACCGGCGGACGCAAAACCCTTGAAATCATGCTCGCCCTCCAAAACGGCGGCCGCCGCCCGGATCTTGACTACGTCCAGGGGATGGGGATAATGATAGGAAAAGCGGCGGAGAAAAGGGTCGGGCCACCGGCGGCGGGAAACAATATATTGATACGTTTTGGTTTTTGCGCTGTACCGGGCGTGAAAAGTGTCCGGCACCGCTTCGGCCTGCCAGACGATGAGGTCCGGCGGGAGATTGGCGTTCAGGGCGTCCGGCCACCGGTCCACCGGAATCCGGGCGGCGGTGGCAAAACTGACCACTTGTCCTTTGGCGTGGACCCCCGCATCGGTTCGCCCGGCAGCGATCAGTTTGGGAACCTCGCCGGTCAGGCGCCGCAAAGCCTTTTCCAGCTCGGCTTGGACCGTCCGCTCGCCCTGGGCCTGCCGCTGGAAGCCGGAAAAATCCGTCCCCTCGTAGGCGATGGTCAGTTTAATGGTGGTCATCCCTCCCCCGTCACCTCCAACCACTTCTTGGACAAACGTCAATTTCAGACCGGTACCTGCCCCCGGCGCGCCCCGGGCATCCTTGCGGGTAGCTTACCACTTGACCCACGAATTCGACCAGCGGTGTCAGCAGCAAGCAGTGCAAGGCGCGTCCGAGGACGGAGCGTAGATCATACTGGTAAGTGGTTTCTCCGCCAGCCTTGTTCTTTCCGCCGGCAAAGGAAACGCTTTCACCAGAACAACTTGGCTCCCCACCAAAACAGGACAAAACCCAAAACCAAGCCTGCCGCAACAGTATCCTGCTTATCCCACACCAGCTCGTAGAGGGAACCCCGGGGCGCGCCGGGAACATAACCTCTGGCCTCCATGGCCTGCGCGATCGCCAGGGCCCGCCGGAAGGTCGACATGAAGAGGGGGATCACCATGGCCAGCAGCCCCCGGAGTTTCTTGATCCAACTGGTCTTGAAATTGACCCCCCGGGCCCGCTGGGCCAGGATGATCTCGCGCGCTTCGGCCAAGAACAATGGAAAAAAACTTAAAGTCAACCCAAACCCCACGGCGATCTCCCCCGCAGGCAGCCAGCGCCGGAGCGGCTTTAAACTAAGATCCAACCCCTCAATCAAGGTCAGGTTCTCCGTCACCCCAAGCAACCAGGAACTCAGCAAAAGGAAATTGAGCAGGCGCAATAAGTTGCGGGCGGTGCCGCCGAGGTTTCCCGCCCCCAGGTTGAGCAGGAAGGTGATGAGGAAAAGCCAACGAAAAGCCTTTACGATCCACCAAACCCGCCCCAGCGGCAACCGCCCGGTATAAAAGAGCAAAATATGAAGGAGAAAAAGGAGCAACTGGCCCCCCAGGGAGCGCTCCGTGAAGACCAGCGTTGCGCCGGCCAGCACGACCAAAAGTTTAAGGCGAGGGTCCCGCCGGTGCCAATAGGAAGCCGCCGGGTAATAGGCGACGCTCTCCATCAGCCTGCTCCCCCTTTCTCCCGTTCCCGCCGGAGGCGGAACAACTCCTCCCACGCCGCCGCCGGTGTCGCCGGGGCCGCCTGGACCGGGGCGCCCGCCTCCGCCAAGCGGCGCAGCAGGCCAAGGAGGAAGGGGATTTGCAAGTCCGGCGCCACCGCGGCCGCCTCTTGCGCCCAGGCGCCCCAGGTGGTGTCGGCCCGCAGTTCTCCGCCGACCAAAACCAAAACCCGGTCGGTGAGCATGTAAAGAAAATCGGGGTCATGGGAGGCCACCAAAAGGCCAAGCGCCCACTCGGTCTTAATCCGCTGTAGGGTTTGGCGCAAGGCTTCTTCCCCCGGACCGTCCAACCCGGTCGTCGGTTCATCCAGAAGTAAAAAACGGGGTTTCATCGCCAGCGCCGCCGCCAATGCCACCCGTCTTTGTTCCCCCCCGGACAACCGTTGCGGAGGAGCTTCCCACTTCTCCCGCGCCAGCCCGACTGCGGTTAAAGCCCCGGTCCCCCGCGCCTCGATCTCCGCCGGGTCCAGATCAAGGTTCTCCGGGCCAAATGCCACTTCTTCCCGGACCGTAGCCGCGAAAAAACCCCGCTGCGGTTCTTGGATGGCAAGGACGACCGGGCCATCCTGCCCACACACGGAAAGCCGCCCCGCCGTGGGTTTGAGGAGACCGGCCATCACCTGCAAAAGGGTGGATTTTCCGGACCCGACCGGTCCGAACAGGGCAACTGCTTCCCCTGCCCTTATGGTAAGACTGACCTTATTAAGGGCCTTAAGCGGCGCCTCCCCCCGGGCGTAGACCACCGAGATCTCTTCTAGCTTTATTTCCATAATGCTGCCACCAGTTCATCTACGTTTACCACGGGCGAACGGTCGATCCCCAGGGCGGAAGCGACTTGCGTCGCCGGCGGGAGGCTGATCCCCCAGGCCCGGACTTGCCCGGCCATGGCCAACAGCGCCGCCGGTTGGCCGCGCCACACCACCCGCCCGGCCGCGATCACCAGCACCTGATCGGCGGCCATCACCTCCGCCAGGTTGTGGGTAAACCAGATCATACTCTGCCCGTTGGTCTTCAGTTCCTTGAGGAGCCGGGCGATCCGTTCCCGGGCGCCCGGATCAAGCATCGCTAACGGTTCGTCCACTAAAATCAGCTTTGGTTGCAACGCCCAGACATCCGCCAAGGAGAGGAAACGTTTCTCGCCGCCGGACAAGGAATGGGGGTGGGCCGTCTTTAAAGCCGTCAGTCCGAACCGGGCCAGTTCCGCGTCGACCACCTGCCGGATTGCGCGCGACGACAGGTTTTGGTTTTCCACGCCAAAAGCGACCTCCCGCTCTACGGTACTCGCCACAAATTGGTCCTCCGGATGCTGAAAGACGATCCCCACCCTCTGGTAGATATACCTTAGTTCTTCATCGTTAGCGGTCGAATACCCTTCAACCAGAACCCGGCCGGCGGTTGGTTTCAATAGGCCACAACACAAACGGGCCAGCGTCGATTTGCCCGACCCGTTGGCCCCAAGGACCGCCAGAAAGGTCCCCGGTTCAAGTTCCAAATTAACCTGACAAACCCCGGTCTTTGCAGATCCGGGGTAGCAGTAGGAGACTTCCTCTAAAACAAAGAAACGTGCCATGGGATTAGACTAATTCGATCACCGCCATGGGCGCGGCATCACCACGACGGGGTCCGATCCTCACCACGCGGGTGTAACCCCCGTTCCGATCCGCATACCTGGTCGCAACCTCGTCAAAGAGTTTTTTGACCACGGCTTTATCCACGATTACCTTGGCAACTTCACGACGGGCGCTCAGGTCTCCTTGTTTCCCCAGGCTAATCATTTTTTCGGCTAAAGCCCGAATCTCCTTTGCCTTCGTCTCCGTCGTGATGATCTTCTCATGTTTAATGAGTTCGGTAACCAAACTACGGAAAAGCGCTTTCCGGTGGCCCATCGGACGGCCTAAACGTCGTAAGTTCATCGTAATTCCCTCCTTCAGGATGAAATTCAACCGGGTTCTTCCGTCTGTTTTATCAGTTAAAACTGGTGGAAGGAATTATTCTTCCGACTTCCGGAGGGAAAGGCCAAGCGCAGCCAGCTTCGCCTCCACTTCCTCGAGGGATTTTTTCCCGAGGTTACGCACTTTCATCATGTCCTCCGGCGTCTTTTTGATTAATTCTTGCACCGTATTAATTCCGGCTCGTTTCAGACAGTTATAGGACCGGACCGACAGATCCAGCTCTTCGATGTTCATCTCCAGGATCTTGTCCTTCGATTCTTCCTCTTTCTCCACCATAATTTCGGCCTCACTGACCGTGTCGCTCAAGTTCACGAAGAGCAGCAAATGTTCGGTCAGGATTTTGGCCGCTAAACTTACGGCTTCGACCGGGTTAATACTGCCGCTGGTCCACAAATCCAGAACCAACCGGTCATAGTCGGTAATCTGGCCGACACGGGTGTCTTCCACCACATAATTGACCTTGTGTACTGGGGTAAAGATCGAATCAACCGGGATCGTCCCGATCACCGCATCCGGTTTCTTGTTCCGTTCGGCCGGAACGTATCCTCTTCCTTTATCGAAAGTGATCTCCATCACCAGACTGCCACCTTCACTTACCGTGGCGATGTGATGATCCGGGTTTAAAATCTTCACATCACTGGGGACCATAATATCGGCCGCGGTCACCTCTTTACTGCCCCGCACTTCGAGCCGGGCAACCTGCGGGCCGTCCCCGTGGATCTTGACCATGATTGTCTTCAGGTTCATAATAATCTCGGTGGTGTCTTCCACCACCCCCGGGATCGTCGAAAACTCGTGCAGAACACCTTCGATCTTCACCGCCGTAACCGCCGCCCCCGGCAAAGATGACAACAGCACCCGCCGTAGCGAATTGCCGAGCGTCGTACCGTATCCTCTTTCCAAGGGTTCGACGATGAAGCGACCATACCGGTCGTCTTTGATTTCATCAATGATCACTCTGGGCTTTTCGATTTCAATCATACAAAAGCCTCCCTTCCATCCTTAGGTCCAGGCGTAGACCATGAGTTTAACGGGAGTATAGCTCGACGATGAGGTGTTCCTGAACCGGGACGTCGATCTGTTCCCGCGTCGGGATGGAAATAACCCGTCCGGTCCAGCTGTTGGTATCCAATTCTAACCATTCAGGAATATTCTTACCGTCATTTGCCTCAAGAATACCTTTGATCAGCGGTGACTTGGCGGCATTCTCTTTCAAAGTAAGCACATCGCCCGGTTTAACCTGGTAAGAAGGGATGTTAACTTTCCGGTCATTAACACGGAAAAAGCCATGCCTGACCAGCTGCCGCGCTTCCCGCCGGGATCCGGCCAGTTTCAAACGGTAGACCACATTGTCCAACCGGGTTTCCAGGAGTTGCAGCAGGTTCTCACCGGTGATCCCCTTTTTCCGTTCCGCCATCTCGAAGTACCGACGGAACTGGGTCTCTAAAAGGCCATAAATCCGGCGACATTTCTGTTTCTCCCGAAGCTGCATCCCATATTCGGACAATTTGCGGCGCGCTTGTCCTTCCCCATGCTGACCGGGGGGATAACTCCTCCGGTTAAAACTGCATTTATCGGAAAGGCAACGATCCCCTTTGAAAAACAGCTTCTCCCCTTCGCGACGACAGATTTTGCATACTGCACCGATATATCTTGCCATCTAGTTTTTACACCTCCTCTAGTTAGACCATTAGACCCGACGCCGTTTGGGCGGGCGGCAACCGTTGTGCGGGATCGGTGTCACGTCTTTAATCATACTCACTTCCAAGCCGGCGGCTTGCAAAGAGCGAATCGCCGCTTCCCGTCCCGCGCCCGGTCCCTTCACATAAACCTCAACTTGTTTGAGGCCATATTCCATCGCTGCCTTAGCCGCACTTTCCGCCGCCATCCCGGCCGCGTAAGGGGTATTCTTTCGCGAACCCTTAAAGCCCATTGCTCCGGCCGAAGACCAGGACAGAACATTACCGTTCAGGTCGGAAATGGTCACGATTGTATTGTTAAATGTAGACTTGATATGGGCCGCACCGTTCTCTACATATTTCTTCTCTCTTCTTCTGCCTCTGGTTCCTTTACGCGGAGAAGCCATCGGTCATCCCTCCTTTATGCCTTTGCTTTCTTGCGTCCTACTGTTTTCGCCGGGCCTTTTCTGGTCCGGGCGTTCGTCTTCGTCCGTTGCCCCCGGACCGGTAGACCCCGACGGTGCCGAAGCCCGCGGTAACTTCCAATCTCAATCAACCGTTTGATGTTCATGCTTTCTTCCCGGCGGAGGTCCCCTTCGACCTTGTACTCATGGTCGATCACTTCACGGAGCCTTGAGATCTCGTCTTCGGTCAGGTCCCGTACCCTGGTATCTGGGCTAACGCCGGTTTTGGCCAGAATCTCACGGGATAAGGATAACCCAATACCATAAATATAAGTCAAAGCTACTTCCAATCGTTTATCCCTTGGTAGATCAACACCCGCAATACGTGCCACTCTTCTTCCCTCCTTTAACCCTGTTTCTGCTTATGCTTGGGATTTACACAGATCACCATAACCCGCCCCTTCCGGCGGATAATCTTACAATGCTCGCAGATTGCTCTTACTGACGGTGCAATTTTCACTGGTGTACCTCCTCACTATTCCAAATTGTAATCACTGCCCGCGCCGGGGGAAAATGTAAAGAAGGCTTATTAATAATTACTTACTTATAACGGTAGACAATCCGGCCGCGGGTTAAGTCGTAAGGAGACAATTCCACCGTCACCCGGTCTCCGGCCAAGATTCGAATAAAGTTCATCCGCATTTTCCCGGAGATATGCGCCAAAACGACGTGGCCATTGGCCAGTTCTACCCGGAACATCGCGTTCGGCAACGGCTCAATTACCGTCCCCTCGACTTCAATAATATCATCTTTCCCCAAAGTTAACCTCACCTTCCTTTTGGTTTTCCCCCAAACGCTGGATAGCGTCGACAATCTCTTCATCCGATACCGGCGCACCGGTCGCCAGTTTTTCCGCAATCGCCGCGTCCGCTTGCAGGGTAAGGGCGAGGTGTTTCCGGTTTTTCTTCTTTGGCCGCTCCATGCCGCGTTTTCGCCCGTCCGCCACTAGAACATAGTCTTCATTGAGCAAGCCGACAATGAGAAAAGTACTCCCGGCGTCCCGCCCGCGCCTTGAGATCACTTTTTGTCCCAAACGGACTTCCGTCACTGCCGCCTTTACCATTGCACCATGCCCCCGCCATCCCCCCGCGCCTCGCGCAGTTGGGTTAAGACCTCCGGTTCCCCCTCGGTCACCAGCACGGTATGCTCAAAATGGGCCGAATAGGACCCGTCCACGGTTGTTACGGTCCAGTGGTCGCGCGGGTCGATCTTAACCTGATACGCACCGGCATTGACCATCGGTTCAATCGCCAGGGTCATGCCCGGTTTTAAGACCGGGTTGTAGCTTTGGAGGGGGGAAACATAGTTGGGTACCTGCGGTTCCTCATGCATGGTCTGGCCGATCCCATGACCGACAAAATCGCGAACCACCGAAAACCCGTTGCTCTCCACATGTTCCTGAATTGCCCGGGAGACCGCCGACAACCGATTGCCCGCCCGGGCGGCGCTGATCCCTTTCCATAAAGCCTCGCGGGTTACCTCCAGTAAACGCTGGTGTTCAGGGGCAATCTCACCGACTCCTACTGTTACCGCCGCATCGCCGTAATACCCTTTGTAAACAATGCCAAAGTCCAGACCGACAATGTCCCCGGTTTTCAACTTCCGTGGTCCGGGTATACCATGCACCACCTGCTCATTAACGGAGGTACAGATACTCGCCGGAAATCCTTGATAACCTTTGAACGCCGGTTTAACCCCAAACTCCTTGGCCGCCGCCTCCGCCAGTTTATCCAGTTCTTGCGTGGTAACCCCAGGTTTGACCGCCGCCGCCACCCGGCCCAGGATCAGCCGGGTAAGCTCGCTGGCTTTTCGCATCCGTTCGAGTTCAAAC
>JAAYMP010000222.1 GCA_012521315.1 Bacillota bacterium | reverse complement strand
CAAAACCTCCGTTTCGTTTCAGAATTGAATGCCATTCTGCCCACCGGCAGTGGCGCGAAATACTTGGATTACCTTACGGGACTTCAGATCGGCATCGGGTACAACCACTACCTTCTTGCGGGCGCGCAGGGCGGATTCGATTTAGCGGAGGGCCATGAGCCCGAACTCTTTGTGGAGTTGGATCTGAACTGGCGGTTGCCCAAAGATTTCGGGATCCGTGTCCAACCCCACATCGGGGTGGAAGGGAATTTTCACCACCAAACCACTATCTTTAAAACATGGCCCAATAAGCTTGAGACCGGATTGGTCGTAGAGCAGGAGCTCGGTGGCCGGTGGGATGTGGGTCTCTTCCTCCGTTACTAAGAGGCCCCGCCATGATGAAGTTGAATTTAAAGATAACGCCGAAGCCGGAATGGAAGAAGCCCTTGCTTGCTTTTGTCGGCGGCGTAGTTCTGACGCTGCTGTTCGGTTCTTATGAATTCTTTTCCCAACGGGCCCAACTGCGGCAGGTCCAAAGTGAACTTACGACCCTACAGGCGGAGACCGCGGGTCTGGCGGAGAACGGGCCGTTGAAAGTAGCCCTTTATTTCATCGGCGACGAGGAAGGGCGGAGTTTGCTGGTCCCGGAAGTGCGGACGATCAGCCCGACGGCGGAGCCGGAAAAAGCGGCCCTCCGGGAGTTGATCAAAGGTCCGGTGACGGAGGGTTTGCAACCGGTTCTGCCGGCGAAGACCACCGTCCGTCAGTTGGTGATCGAAAACGGCCTTGCCGTGGTGGACCTTTCCCAGGAAGCGGTCCGGATCGACCGGGGTTCGTGGGGCGAGGCGCTGGTCGTCTGGTCCCTGGTGAATACCTTGACCAAGTTTCCGGAGGTGGAAGCGGTCCGGATTCTGATCGAAGGCCAACCGGTGGAGACCTTGGCGGGCCACTTTGATCTGTCCCGGCCATTGCGCCGAAACGAACAAGTGATTAGAGACCAATGGACCCGTTAGGGTCTTTTTTTTTACCCTCCGAACCGGTTTGAACCGGCATTTATACAGGGCGGACCGCATAAAAATTGAAGGTAAAAGAGGTGTGCTCATGGGTAAAGGCCTTTGCTGGATGCGGACGAAACTTTGGTGTTGGTTGTTTTGCGGTGGAGGGCTCCTCCTTTTGCTGGTGGTCGGCTGGCGGCTGGGGGTGGAATTTCCCGTCGGGGGCGGTTACCGCCGGGTGGAAAGCTACCCGCCCCTTGTTTACCTGCCGCAGGTGGTGCCACCGCCACGGATTAAGGCCGGGGCGGCAATCCTGGTCGAAGCGGTCAGCGGGATGATCCTGTACGCCAAGGATGAACATGTGCGGAAAGCACCGGCCAGTACCACGAAGATCATGACCGCCATTGTTGCTCTGGAGAGAGGAAAACTCTCTGATGTGGTGACGGTGAGCCCAAGGGCGGCGCGGACCGGCGGGTCCAGCCTCGGGCTGAAAGCGGGGGAGAAAATCGTCCTGGGGGAGCTTTTGGAAGGGGTGATGTTACGTTCCGCCAATGACGGCAGCGTGGCGCTGGCTGAACATATCGGCGGTTCGGAACAGAACTTTGTCAAGCTGATGAATATGAAAGCCAGAGAGATTGGGGCTTTAAACACCAATTTTAGCAATGCCCATGGCTTGACCGTACCGAACCATTACAGCAGTGCTTTTGATCTGGCGTTAATGGCCAGGTATGGTTTTGGGCTCCCGGAGTTTGTCCGGCTGGTGGGGACGCGGGAAGAAGCGGTGGAATGGTATCAGGGGGCCAAGACCAGAGAAGTGCGGAATACCAACCGTTTGCTCTGGTCCTTTGCCGGTGCGGACGGGGTGAAAACCGGAACGACCAACCGGGCCGGTTACTGTCTGGTGGCCTCGGCGGCCCGGGATGGACGCCGGTTTATTGCCGTGGTCTTAAACAGCCCGGACCGTTGGGGGGAGGCGGCCCGGTTACTGGAATATGGCTTTAATCATTTCTCCCTCAAGCTTCTGGCCGAGGCGGGAGCCCCGGCGGTAAAGGTGGCGGTTCCGTCCGGGTATCCGGCGGAGGTCGCGCTCTACCCCCGCCGGGATCTGATGGTGGTCCTGCCCAAAGGGAAAGAGGGGGAAGGCCAGTGCCGTGTCCACCTGGATCCGGCCGCTTTACGCTTGCCGGTCAAAGCCGGGGCCACCGTTGGACGGCTCAGTTTTTACTTCCGGGGCCAAGAGGTGGAGTGGGTTGAGTTATACCCGCGGGTGCGGATCCGGCGCGCTTTCTGGTGGCGACGCTTATGGCGGAGGCAATAGGATGGGACGGCTCGGACGGATGCTGGTGGTTGCCTTTATTTATATTGGAACCGTTGTGGGGGCCGGGTTTGCCTCGGGGCAGGAGATCTGGTTTTTTTTCTCCCGGTACCGGGGCTACGGCACCCTGGGGCTACTCCTGTCCGGGGTGGCCTTTGCCTTTTTGGGTGTTAAGGCGATGGAGTGGGGAAGAAGGATCGAAACCGGATCGTACCGGGATTTCTTTACCGCGATCATCGGCCGTCAATACGCCTTCTTTTGCGACATAATGCTGACGGTTTTTTTGTTGGTCTTAACTGGGATTATGCTGGCCGGAGCCGGTGCGGTGACCGCCGCTTTTGGTTGGGGTTGGGCGGTGGGGACGTGGGCAGCGGTCATCGGCGCCATGGTGGCACTCATTAAACCCTTGACTGGTCTTAAGGGGGTAAATAGTCTGGTGGTGCCCTTGTTGTGCCTGACGGGGTGGTTGCTTCATTTGGGTAAGACGGGGGTGGCCGCGCCCCTGGCCCCGGGCGGGTGGCCGGGCGGCTGGTTCTTGGCGGCGTTGCAGTACAGCGCCTACAATTTAATCTTGGCCCTGCCGGTCTTGGTCACCCTTTACCGGCTGGAACCGGACCCGGCGGTCCTTGTGGGCGGGGGGTTGGTCGGGGGCGTCGGCCTTGGCATTTTGGCGTGCCTCTTCCATCTGGTGCTGAAAGAATTCGATTTTGCGGCCATCGATCTCCCCATCCTTTTCCTGACCAGAAGATGGCGGTGGGGGTGGCCTTTTTTTTATTCCTTTGTCCTCTGGGGGGAACTCTTCACCAGTCTGGTCGCGAATCTCTACGGACTGGTGTCCAGGTTTCATTTGGAGGAAGACCGGTTTTACCTCTGGAAACTGGCCTTTGTCCTCCTCTTGGCGGTTGTGGTCAGCCGCTTTGGCTTTGCCCGGCTGTTGCAAAAGGTGTATCCTTTCTTCGGTTGCTTCGCTTTGACCATTTTGCTTCCTTTGGCGCTCCGCCCGCTGCCGCCGGCCAAGAAAGAAGCGGATAAAGCCCGGAAAAGAAGGTTTTTTGATCGAAGAAAAGACGACATAAATAAAAGGGAAAGGCTGCTATAATGAAAGGGTTGATTAACCGGTAAAACTTGGCGAAGAGGAGTTGGGGACGATGGAAAGGGTAAAACAAAGGAAAGACAAAAAGACTTTGGCCTTCTGGCTGCTGGTATTCCTCCTATATTTAGCCCTCACCCGAGTAGTCATTGGCAACGGGGTGGGCGGACCAATCCGCCTCAATTACCTACTCTTGTTTATGGTGTTGCTGGTGGTCAGTCCCAGGCCGGCCGCGCCGGCCGGTGTAGCGCTGAGCCTGCTATTCCTCCTGGCTGATTTCGCCTTGGGACAAGCCAAACCCTGGCACCTCCCCTGGGTT
>JAAYMP010000221.1 GCA_012521315.1 Bacillota bacterium | reverse complement strand
CTTATTTTTTCCTAGTGCGAACGGACTGCCGTCGCTTCGATCACCCGGATGATCTCGCTGGCCGCATCGGTCAGGTTACTTTCGCGCATCGCCTTCACATAGTCCTCCCGGTTCTGGTAAAGGAGGGCGATCTGCTTTTTGAGGAGCGCCTCGTTGATCTCCTCCTCGTACAGGACCATGCTGAAGTTCTGCCCTTTGAACGACTGGGCGTTGAGGATTTGGTCGCCCCGGCTGGCCCCTTTCGGCAGCGGGATGAGCAGATGAGGTTTTTTCAAGGCCAGCAGTTCAAAGAGGAAGTTGGCCCCGGCGCGGGAGAGGCAAAGATCGGCGGCGGCTAAAAGGTGGGGGAGTTCCGGACCGACAAAGGTAAACTGTTTGTACCCTTTATACCTGTCCAAGCTGGGGTCAACATTCCCCTGGCCGCAAATATGGGCGACTTGGAATTGGAGGAGGAGATCCGGGAGGATGGCCCGGATTAATTTATTGATGGTTACCGAGCCGAGACTGCCCCCCATGACCAGTAAGACCGGTTTATCCGGGGTAAACCCACAGATCTTGAGCCCCTCTTCCTTGCGGCCGGTCAACAATTCGGGGCGGATGGGGTTTCCGGTCAGGAACCGTTTGCCGGCCGGGAGGTATTTCATGGTCTCGGGAAAGGTGGCGCAGAAGGCGGTGGCAAACGGCAAGGCCAGCCGGTTGGCCAGACCCGGGGTGAAATCCGATTCGTGCAGAATGACCGGGATCCGGTTCAGCCAGGCCCCGATGGTTACCGGAACGCCGACAAAGCCCCCCTTGGAAAAGACCACTTGGGGACGGAGTTCCCGCAACAAACGGTAGGACTGGAACGCTCCTTTGACCACCCGGAACGGATCGGTCAGGTTTTGGGCGGAAAGGTAACGCCGGAATTTGCCGGTGGTCACCGGGTAGTAGGGGATCTGCTGTTCCTCGACCAACGCTCTTTCCATCCCGTCGTGACTGCCGATATATAATACTTCCCAACCCCGCTCCCGCAACTTGGGGAGGAGGGCCAGGTTGGGCATGACATGACCGGCGGTACCGCCGCCGGTCAAGACGATTCTCTTCATCAGCGGTAATCCTCCTTACAGAACACACCGGGTAGAAGTAATAAATTGATTATAATCCTAATTATATTCGCCTTAAAACGGCTTAACCCTTTGTTAAAAGTATTAACTGATGGTGAAGGTTATAACCGCCAATGTTTCACAAGCCTTTAGCAGAGTTATTATATATGGTAAATTGACAAATAAGCGTGAGATGGTATAATTTTTAGGATAAGAACCGGTAGATGAATGAAGAAAGTGAGGAGTACAGAACGAAAATGAAGAATTCGGCCCTCAAAGAATATTTGGCGACAACGGACCCGGCTGCTTTAAACGCAGGGTTTGTGGCTTATCTGGCCAGCCTGGAAGAAGTGGCGAAAGTGGCTCCGAACATAGCGCGGGACATCGTACACGAGCTTCGCGACCAAAGGAACAATTTAAAGTTGATTGCCAGCGAGAACTACTCTTCCCTCTCCTGTCAGCTGGCGATGGGTAATCTCCTGACGGACAAGTATGCGGAAGGATATCCATTTCACCGCTTTTACGCCGGTTGTGACAATATAGACCAGGTCGAAAGTTATGCCGCAGCGGAGGCCTGCCGCCTATTCGGGGCGGAGCATGCTTATGTGCAGCCCCACAGCGGCGCCGACGCCAACCTGGTTGCCTTCTGGGCGATTTTGAGTGCCAAGGTGAAAACGCCGGCCCTGGAAAGCTTCGGGGTTAAAGATCCCTACCAGCTTAACGAGGAAGACTGGAATAAACTCCGCCATCTCCTCGGCAACCAGCGGCTCTTAGGGATGAACTATTATGCGGGGGGACATCTCACCCATGGTTACCGCCACAATGTCTCCGCCCAGATGTTTGAGGCCTATAGTTACGGGGTCGATCCGGAAACCGGCCTTTTAGATTACGAGGCCCTGGCGCGGCAGGCGGCGGAGGTAAAACCCCTCATTTTGCTGGCGGGTTATAGTGCTTACCCGCGGGCGGTCAATTTCCGGCGGCTGCGCCAGATTGCCGATGACGTTGGCGCGGTCCTCATGGTTGATATGGCCCACTTTGCCGGTTTGGTGGCGGGCGGCGTCTTTACCGGTGACTATAATCCGGTCCACCATGCCCACGTGGTGACGACCACCACCCATAAAACCCTGCGGGGTCCCCGCGGCGGGCTGGTCCTCTGCACGAAAGAATTGGCGGAGCATGTGGATAAAGGCTGTCCGTTGGTGATCGGCGGGCCGCTGCCCCATGTGATGGCGGCCAAAGCGGTGGCCTTGACCGAAGCAAATACCGCCGAGTTTAAAGATTATGCCCACCGGATTGTGGCGAACGCCCGGAGTCTGGCCGAGGCTTGTTTGGCCAGGGGGATGAAGGTCGCCACCGGGGGAACCGACAACCACCTCCTGTTGATCGACGTGCGGCCCTTCGGCCTCACCGGCCGGCAGGCCGAGAGTGCGGTCCGCGAGTGCGGGATCACCTTGAACCGCAACTCCTTGCCCAACGATTCCAACGGTCCCTGGTACACCAGCGGGCTGCGGTTGGGTACCCCCGCCGTCACGACGCTGGGGATGGGCCCGGCCGAGATGGAGGAGATCGCGGACTGCCTCTACCGGATCTTAGACCATACCAAACCGGAGCTGGTCAGCGAGGGGGCCCAGGCCGGTCAGCCCAGTAAAGCCCGGTACCAACTGGATGACCGGGTAAAAGGGGAGGTCCGGGCGCGGGTCCAAGCTTTACTTTCCCGTTTCCCGGTCTACCCGGAACTGGATCTGGAGCTGTTGCTTAAATATTTCGGCTGAGCCGGCGGGCCAGAAAGGGAGGAGGAAGATGGCAATCCTCCTTCTTCCGTCTTCCGGGGGAAAATGAAGAGTAGGAGCAGACGAGGATGGACAGGAAGATCAAGGTGGTTTACGCCACCGCCCGCGGGGAGCTGGAGTACGACGCGGAACTGGCCGCCTTGGGGGCGAATGGCGAGGAATACTGGGAACTAAGGCCGGAGGATCTGATCCCGCTCCCCGCCGGGGCCTCCCTGTTTTATCTTCCCGGGCGGGCGCCTTTGGGTTTGGCGGGCGACGGCACGGTGGAGTTCATTGCCGAAAAGGGGATTCGGGCGGTGGCGGCGATCCTGCCCCAGGGTTATACCCGGTTGTTTCTCCCCGCTTACCGGCGGAAGGAGAAAGCGCCCCGCCTCCCCTTATTTGGATATACGGCGGTGGCGTTTAAAGAGGGACAGCTTTGGGTTGCGGCCCGGCGCACCGATGAACCGGGAAAATG
>JAAYMP010000220.1 GCA_012521315.1 Bacillota bacterium | reverse complement strand
CCGCCTGATCCGCCGGATCGTCCGCGACAGCAAGTTCCGCGGCCACGATGCTCTGAAGACTCTACGTCTCTGGCCGGCGGTCCGCCAGGGTGAAGAGAAGAATATCTTCCCCTTCCAAGAGGAAGCCGATATCATGTTTAACTCCGCCCTCATCTATGAACTGGCCATTTTGAAAAAGTATGTGGAACCCCTCTTAAAAGCGATCCCGCCGGAGATCGCGGAGTTTGCCGAAGCGAAGCGACTCTTGAAATTCACCGCCTACTTCCTGCCGCTGGAGGAGGCGGAGGTGCCATCCAATTCAATTTTGCGCGAGTTTATCGGCAACAGTTGCTTTGTCTGAACATACCATTTAAAACCATGTTTCTTGACTTCTTCCTTCCAGGAGTGTTAGAATAAAACGAATAAAAATGAGGAGATACGCTTTTCGTGTGGCTATGGACTTGAAGCGTTTTTGAGGAGGAATAGGATGCTCGCCAGGGAATGTTTCGAACGGGATTTGACCATCAACTCCTCAGGTCATTTGGAGATCGGCGGGTGTGATGTGGTTGAACTTGCCAAAGCGTTTGGGACACCGCTTTACGTTTTGGACGAAGCAAAGATCCGGGCGAATTGCCGGGCCTACCATGAGGCATTAAAGGGCGCTTATCCCAATTATGAGTTGGTCTACGCTGGGAAAGCCTTCTTAACCCAGGCGATGTGCGGTTTGGTCTACCAGGAAGGTCTTGGTCTGGATGTGGTCTCCGGCGGGGAACTTTATACCGCTTTGGGGGCTGGATTTCCGGCGGCGCGCATTAATTTTCACGGGAATAACAAGTCCCGGGCGGAGCTGGTGATGGCCCTGAAAAACGGGGTTGGCCGGATTATGGTCGACAACCTGATGGAACTGGAGACCTTAATCCAATTGGCAAGGGAGACGAAGACCCAACCGCAGGTTATTTTCCGGCTGAAACCGGGGGTTACCGCCCATACCCACACCTATACCCAAACCGGGCAGGAAGATTCCAAATTCGGGATGGGGCTTAACGACGGCATTGCTTTGCAAGCGGTCCAAATCGCGCTGGCTTCTCCCCAGCTTAAACTGGCGGGTTTTCATTGCCACATCGGGTCGCAGATTTTTGGGGTTGAGCCCTTTAAGGCTGCGGTTGAGGTGTTGACCGCCTTCATGGCGGAAGTCCGGACCCAGACCGGTTTTATTGCCCAAGTCCTTGATCTGGGCGGCGGGATTGGGATCGCCCATAATAAGCAGGAAAAACCCCGTTCCTTACTGGAGATCGTGAGCAGCATCGGCCGCTACGCCCGGGAACGTTTAACGGCATTACAATATCCGCTTCCCCTCTTGGTTTTGGAGCCGGGCCGCTCCATTGTGGGGCCCGCCGGAACGACCATTTACACGGTGGGGAATATCAAGCGGATTCCCGGGGTCCGTACTTACCTGGCGGTGGACGGCGGGATGACCGATAACCCCCGGGTCGCCTTATACCAGGCGGTTTATGAAGGAGCCCTTGCCAATAAGATGAACGAACCTCTGACCGAGGTCGCCACCGTGACGGGGAAATGTTGCGAATCGGGTGACATGTTGATCTGGGATCTGCCGCTGGCCCCCCCTGAACCCGGCGACCTGCTGGCGGTCTTCGATACGGGCGCTTACAATTATTCGATGGCCAGTAACTACAACCGCCTGCCGCGGCCGGCCGTGGTCCTGGTTGCGGACGGGGAGGCCGAACTGATCGTGTGCCGGGAGACCTATGAACAGTTGATCCAGAATGATCTGGTCCCCGAACGCTTAAAGGTGAAGCCCGAAGTGGAACCCATTGCGAAATAACTTGCTTTTTACCGACAGGCGGAAAGAAGTCTTTCCGTCTGTTTTTACGGTTATTGAACCGGCGAAAGCGCTGATCAAGACTTGGTCCCTGCGGGTAAGTTGTGTTATAATACTTTATGGTTGTTTTTGCTAGTTTGGAGGGTAACCGATGCCCGAACTTTACCGCTTGCTTTTGGTCGTCCCCCTTATCCTGCTCTCCTTGGTGCTTCACGAATTTGCCCACGGCATGGTTTCGTATCGCTTGGGGGATCCGACGCCAAAACTGATGGGCCGCTTAACCCTGAATCCGCTCGCCCACTTGGATCCCGCCGGGACGATCATGCTTATCCTAACCAACCTGCGCGGTTTTGGCTTCGGTTGGGCAAAACCGGTGCCGGTTGACCCCCGTTATTACCAGAACCCGGATAAAGGCATCGTCCTGGTCGCCCTGGCCGGCCCCGCGGTCAATCTCGTCCTGGCTTGCTTCTTCGGTTTACCGTTGCGCCTCTTCAATCGGCTTGGTCTTTGGCCCTTGGTTTTCAGTTCGGCGCCGGGGTTTTGGTTGGTCGATTTTTTGCTTGCGGGAATGTTCTTAAATTTGAGTCTGGCCTTTTTTAATTTGCTGCCCATCCCGCCGTTGGATGGGTCCCGTCTGGTCCGTTACTTCTTGCGGGGGCCGGCTTTTCACTTTTACACACAGCTTGAGCGGTATGGTTTTTTAATCCTTTTTGCAGTGTTGTTTCTTTTTGAACGGCCATTCAACCGTTTTTTCTCTACGCTGGTGAACTTTGGGTCCTTCCTGATCACGGAGTTTGGGATTTAACCTCCGATCTGTTGTCGGGAATGCACGAGGAAGGGGGGATGTTTTTGGCTGCTTGGCGCAGAGTGATTGATCTTTTCCGGCGCCGGCTGAACAAGAACGACCGCCAATTGGTCGAAAGTTATCTGGATGAAGCGGGCCTTTTTCTCTTTAACCAAATGAGTTATGCCGACCAAAAACATGCCGTTGCCGTGGCCCGGTATCTGTTATCGGAAAAGGTTGACACCAGTAAGGCCAATTTGCCCCTGTTAATCCGAGGGGCCTTGCTTCATGATGTCGGAAAAGTCAAAGGTGAAATCTCCTGGTGGAACCGGATTCGGGTCGGACTGATTCGCCGGTATCTGCCGCGTTTGCGGGTGAAATGGGCCAAAAGAGGGGAAGCTGGTTTAAGTCACGCCCTCTATGTTGATCTATGCCATCCCGACCGGGGGGCTTACATGGCCCAAAGTTTGGGGATTGATCCGTCCGTTGTTGCGCTGATCAAACACCACCATGATGAGACAGGGGAACCAGCCAGCATCGAACTGGCCCTGCTCCGGAGGGCCGATGCGAAAAATTAAAAGGCGAACGGACAAGCAGACAAGTTATCAGGTTAAGCTGGCGGTTTTTACCGGCCCCTTGGATCTTCTCCTCCACTTAATCGAACGGGCGGAGATTGATATCTATAACATACCGATTGTGGAGATTACCGACCAGTTTTTGGCTTACCTGCAGACCATGGAGTTTTTTGACTTGCATGTCGCCGCTGACTTTCTGTTGATGGCGGCTACTTTAATGCAGATTAAAGCCAGGATGCTGTTGCCCCGCCCGGTGGTGGAGACGGATGCGGAAACGGTGGAAGAAGATGATCCCCGTCTCGAACTGGTTGAAAGATTGTTAGAGTACAAAAAGGTAAAGGAAGTGGCCTCCCGGCTCCAGGAATGGGAAACGGAAGCCCGCCGGTTCTTTCCGCGGACAGGCGGGTATTTCCCTGACCAGGAGACGGCCGCCACGGCGGAAACGGCCGGGCAGGTGACCCTGTGGGATTTGGTGCAGGCCTTTAGCGCTTTGTTGGAAAGTTTGCTGCCCCGCCTGGAACTTGAAGGAATTCCGGAGGAAGAGTATTCAATCCAAGGGTTGATGGAGAAGATTATGAACGGGTTGGCCCGGGAGTCCCGGGTTTCTTTCCGCACCCTCTTTTCCGGTTTGACCTCGCGCAAGGCGGTGGTGGCCTCCTTCTTGGCCCTCCTTGAGCTGATCCGGATGCGAAAAGTCCTTGTCCAGCAGGAGATGACCTTTGGGGAGATTGTGATTGCCCGGTGGGAGGGGTGAATGTGAACTGGAGCAAGGCCAAAGCAGTGCTGGAAGCGGTGATCTTTGCTTCTTCGGAGCCCGTCACCGTGAAGGAATTGAGTATCATCCTCGCGCTGAACTACGAGACGGTCGAGCGGCTGTTGGCGGAGTTAAAGGAGGAATACCTTGACCAGCAGCGGGGGATTCAAATAAAGGAAGTGGCCGGCGGTTTCCAGTTTGTCACCAAACCGGAGTACGCCGATTATCTGGAGAAGTTAAAAAAGGTCCCCCGGCCGTCCCCTCTCTCGCAAGCTGCCCTCGAGACGTTGGCGATCATCGCCTATCGGCAACCGATTACCCGGGCGGAGATTGAGACCATCCGTGGGGTGCGGGTGGACAGCTCGCTGGCCACGCTGTTGGAGCGGGGGCTGATTGAAGAAGCGGGGCGGAAAGACGGTCCCGGCCGCCCGATTCTTTACGGCACCACGAAAAAGTTTCTCAAGTATTTCGGCCTCAAAAGTTTGGATGAATTGCCCATCGTCGACGACTGGGTTCTTAATCAGCAATTGCCGATTGATTTAACCGCCGATTGAGGAGAAAAGGGGAGGGAAACGGATGCCATTCAAGTTTAAGTTCGAACGGGACGGCAATTATTATTTTGGTCTGGCACTGCTGGTCGTTGCTTCCGCCTCAATTGTCTATGCTTTTTTCTTTGATGGCTTCGATCCGCAGGATTTTCTGGCGTATTTCTTGATCTTCGCTTGGGGGTATACTTTACTCTTGAAAAGTGACTGTGAATACCGGCTCGAACGGTTGGAGGAAGCAGTAACTGCCCTTCAGAACCGTCTAGATAGACTTGACACCGGTTGTTGCCAAGAAACGGAAGTACTTATTGGGGAAAGCACGGAAACACAGAACAAAGCAGAGGAAGACGAGATGGAAGAAGCAAGCGCGGAAGCGAATGTCCCCAACCGTCCAGCACCACAAAACGAGGAAGAAGAAGGTGGGTGATAGTCGCGGGAAAAAATGAGGGATGAGAATAAAACCAATGTTACGCTTTGGTGGACTGTCTGATTAAAATTTCTGGAGAAGAGGAGAGAGTGTAATGATTGTTTCAATGAAAGCGATCTTGGAAACAAGTCTTAAGGCTTATAAAGAAGGCAAGCCTTTTGCCGTTGGTGCTTTTAACGTCAATAACATGGAGCAGATGCAGGGGATCATGATGGCGGCCAAGGAGACTAGTGCCCCCGTTATTGTGCAGGTCAGCAGAGGGGCCTTAAAATATGCCCAGGATCTATACCTTGCCAATATTATTAAGGCCGGGGCTGAACTCAACCCGGATGTTCCGTTAGCCATCCACCTGGACCACGGGAACAGTTTTGAGACGGTGAAGCGGGCGATCAATCTCGGGTTCACTTCCGTCATGATCGACGGTTCGTTGATGGAAGACGGCAAAACCCCTTCCACTTTTGAGTATAACGTGAAGGTCACCGCGGAAGTGGTCAAGTATGCCCACGACCTGGGCGTTACGGTCGAGGGCGAACTGGGGACCCTTGGCGGGATCGAAGACGGGGTCGGTTCCGGGAGAACGGTCTTGACCAATCCGGACCAGGCGGTTGAGTTTGTGGAAAGGACCGGCGTGGATGCCCTGGCGATCTCGATCGGGACTTCCCACGGGGCCTACAAGTTTAAAGGCGAACCGAAAATCGCCTTCGACATTATTGAAGAGACCCGGAAAAAACTCCCCAACACCTATCTGGTCTCCCATGGCTCCTCCAGCGTACCCCAGGAGCTTATTGACCTCATCAACCAGTACGGTGGAAAGATGGAGGCAGCGAAGGGTGTGCCCATCCCTGCGCTCCAGAAGGCGATCGCTTGCGGCATAAACAAGATCAACGTCGATACCGACACCCGCTTGGCCGCCACCGGCGCGATCCGGAAGTTCATGGTGGAGCACCCGGCCGCCTTTGACCCGCGGGAATATAACACAAAAGCCCGGGAGGCCATTGCCGCTGAAGTCAAGAAGAGGATCGAAGCCTTCGGGGCGGCGGGGCACGCCGCCGATGTTCCCAACTGGGGCCTCGAAGAGATGAAAAAGCGCTATAAGTCTTGACAAGCGTTGAAGAAAACAGGTATGATAGGGGAAAAGCATCTGTACGAAACGATGAGCGGAAGGAGTAGCCGTGGAACGCCGACAGAGAAGGGGTTCGGAGGCTGGAAGACCCCGCGGAAAATTCCAGGGTGAAGGTCGTCCGTGAGTTCTGCGGTTGAAAAGCTGTTTGTCCAATTAAACCGCAGCGGCGGGTGTGCCCGTTAGCGCCTTTGAGTGCCCTTGTCCTTTGGCGGCAGGGGAAGTAAGGTGGTACCACGAAAAGAAACCTTTCGTCCTTAGGGATGAAAGGTTTTTCTTTGTAAAACAAAGGGCGTTGCCGATCGGCAGGCCTTTAAACCACGTGTCGAAATAAAGGAGAGGAATTGCCATGAATCGTCTGTTACCAAAGGCTTATGACCCGAAGACGGTGGAGGAGAAATGGTACCGTTTCTGGCTTGAGCACAACTGTTTCCATGCCGAGGTGGAACCGGACCGGAAACCTTACGCCATCGTCATTCCGCCGCCGAACGTCACGGGGCGGCTCCACTTGGGTCATGCCCTGAACAACACGCTCCAGGATATCCTCATTCGTTACCACCGCATGAAAGGGGACAACACCATGTGGATCCCCGGGACCGACCATGCCGGGATCGCGACCCAGGTCCGTGTGGAAGAAGAGTTGGCGAAAGAAGGACTTAACCGGCACCAACTCGGGCGGGAGAAGTTCCTTGAGCGGGTTTGGCGGTGGAAGGAAGAATACGGCGGGACGATTATCCGCCAGTTAAAGAAGATAGGCTCTTCCTGTGATTGGCAGCGAGAGCGTTTCACCATGGATGAAAAGTGTTCCCATGCGGTACGGGAGGTCTTTATCCGCCTTTACGAAAAGGGCCTGATCTACCGGGGGAGTTATTTGATCAACTGGTGTCCCCAGTGTGCGACCACCCTCTCCGACATCGAAGTGGAACACGAGGAGCTGACCGGACGCCTGTGGCATCTGCGCTATCCTTTGTCCAGCGGCGACGGGTACATTCAGGTGGCCACCACCCGCCCGGAGACCATGCTGGGGGATACGGCGGTGGCCGTCCACCCGGCGGATGAACGCTACCGGTATTTGGTCGGAAAAACGGTGATCTTGCCCATCATGAACCGGGAGATTCCGATCATCGCCGACGAGATGGTTGATCCGGAGTTTGGCACCGGCGCGGTGAAAGTCACCCCCGCCCACGATATCAACGACTTTGAGGTCGGATTACGCCACAATTTGGAACAGATTACCGTGATCGGTTTTGACGCCAAGATGACCGCGACCGCCGGGAAATACGCCGGGATGGACCGGGACGAATGCCGGAAACAAATCCTCGCGGACCTGGAGGCCGGGGGCTACCTGGCCGGGGAAGAGCCGATCACCCATGCGGTCGGGACCTGTTACCGTTGCGACTCGGTGATCGAACCGCTCATCTCCAAGCAGTGGTTCGTCAAGATGAAACCGTTGGCCATCCCGGCGATTAAAGCGGTCCAAGACGGGAAGATCCGTTTTGTTCCCGAGCGCTTCACCAAGATCTATTTGAACTGGATGGAGAACATCCGCGACTGGTGTATCTCCCGGCAGCTCTGGTGGGGACACCGGATTCCCATCTGGTACTGCCAGGATTGCGGTGCCGAGTTCGCGGCCCGGGAGGAACCGTCGGCCTGTCCCAAGTGCGGCCGTTCCCACCTGGAACAGGACCCGGATGTCCTCGACACTTGGTTTTCTTCGGCGTTGTGGCCCTTCTCGACGATGGGCTGGCCGGAAGAGACGGCGGAGCTCAGGCACTTTTATCCCACCGCTGTGCTGGTGACGGCCCGGGATATCATCTTCTTCTGGGTCGCCCGGATGATCTTCATGGGCTTGGAGTTTATGGGGGAGAAACCCTTCCATGAAGTGCTCATCCATGGGCTGGTCCTGGATAAGGACGGGAAAAAGATGAGTAAGTCCCGGCCCGAGACGAATGTTGATCCTTTGGACGTGATCGAGAACTACGGAGCCGACACGCTGCGTTTTACCCTGGCAACCGGTACGACGCTCGGCCAAGACCAGCGGTTCCAAATGGAAAAGATCGACGGGGTCCGTAATTTTTCCAATAAGATCTGGAACGCGGCCCGTTTTGTCCTGATGAACCTGGAGGATTATCCGGTGGAGGAGGAAGAACTGAAGCTTTCAGCGCTCTCCCTGGCGGACCGGTACATCTTGTCCCGCCTGCAGCGGGTGATCGCGGCCGCCGAAACCATGCTTAACCGGTATGACATTGGCGGTTTCGCCAACCTGCTCTATGATTTCATCTGGAGCGAATTCTGCGATTGGTATATTGAGATGGCCAAACCCGCCCTCCGCCTGGAAGGGGAGGCCAGGCGCACCACCCAGACGGTCTTGGTTACCGTGTTGCGGCAGACCATGGCCTTACTCCATCCCTATATGCCCTTTATCACGGAGGAGATCTGGCAGGCCCTGCCCCACCAGGGAGAAACGCTTATGTTGTCCCCGTGGCCGGCGGTGGACGACCGGTTCTTGGACGAACAAGCGGAAGCGGAGATGGGCTTGATCATGAATCTGACCCGCGCAATCCGGAATATCCGCGCCGAGGTCGGTGTCGAACCGGGCCGGAAGGTGGAGGCCATTTTCTTGACAACCGCTTCCAAACAGGACGTCTTGAATACGAACCGTCTGTATCTGGAGACCCTGGCGGGCCTCAGTAAGATGGAGGTGCACGACAGCGCCCGCGCGAAGCCGGCCAAGGCGATGACCGCCGTGGTGGAAGGAGTGGAGGTCTTTTTGCCGCTGGCCGGGATGGTCGACCTGGATTTAGAGTTGAAACGGCTGCAGAAAGAGTTGGCCACTTTGGAAGAGGAAAGAAAGCGGCTCACGGCGAAACTGGCGAACGAACAGTTTGTCAGCAAAGCCCCGCCGGCGG
>JAAYMP010000219.1 GCA_012521315.1 Bacillota bacterium | reverse complement strand
TTCCGGCCCTCTCTTTTCCTGGCGATCCAAAATTTTATAATCGATGGAAAATAGGCGGAAAAGGCAACTCAGCCAAAAAACCGAAGCCACTGCTGGCGCGGAACCAAACCATGACCGGGTTCATAAAATACCATACCGCCTTTTTCTAATCTTTTAAAGTCTAACCCAGGAAAGGAGCGACGGCATGGGTATCTCTTACTCTGCCTTCAACACCGAGGAAGCCGCTTGGACCATCGTCAAGTATGTGGCCCGCGACGGTGACACCATCAGCGGGCTAAGCGCCAAATTCAAGATCCCGCAGTCCTTAATCTTAAAACTGAACGACCTTTCCCCTGGTTCCCTCATCAAACAAGGGGACGTTTTGCTCCTCCCCGAATTCGACACCTAAAACCAAAACCGGGCAAAAGAAAACGGCCGTACCAAAACCGGCCGTCCCCCCCGGACAAGCTCTCCCCGCGCCAGGTTGACTTTAACCGCCATTTGTGGAACAATACTTACATCTGAAGCAAGAGGAGCGTATCGTCGATGCAAGATCTAACCCAGGGGCGGGAAGGTAAACTGATCTTCGTTTTTGCCCTTCCCATGCTGATCGGCAATGTTTTTCAACAGCTCTACAACACCGTTGACAGTATCATTGTCGGCAACACGCTAGGCAAAGCGGCCCTTGCCGCGGTGGGAGCCAGTTTCCCCTTGGTTTTTCTCCTGGTTTCACTCATTATTGGTCTCTCCATGGGGACCACCGTCTTGATCGCCCAGTATTATGGGGCCGGCCGCCTCGATCTGGTGAAAAAGACCATTGATACCACCTATCTCTTTCTTTTTGTCGCCGCCCTGGTCTGCACCTTACTGGGCTTGGCCACCAGCAAACCGCTGCTGCGGCTCCTCAGGACCCCGGCGGAGGGCTTTGCCCTCGCCGTGACCTACCTCCAGATCATCTTCGCCGGGCTCATCTTTACCTTCGGATTTAACACCATCAGTGCGGTCCTGCGGGGTTTGGGCAACTCCAAAACCCCC
The DNA here is from genome assembly GCA_012521315.1 of Bacillota bacterium. Lineage (GTDB taxonomy): Bacteria > Bacillota > UBA4882 > UBA10575 > UBA10575 > Capillibacterium. The sequence continues at coordinate 2,527 of JAAYMP010000219.1, read as the reverse complement.
CTTTACTTTTTAATCCTCTCCACCCTGATCAACATCATTTTGGATCTGGTTTTTATCCTGTCCTTTGGGTGGGGTGTCGCCGGGGCGGCCTGGGCCACCGTCATCGCGCAAGCGGTCTCTTTCCTCGTGGGCCAGTTTTATCTCACCCGCCGCTTTGAGCTCTTTCGTTTCGACCTGAAGAAGATGACCTTTGACCGGACCATCTTCCTCACCACCTTAAAGATTGGCCTGCCCACCGGTATTCAGCAGACGCTGGTGGCCACCGGCATGATGGCCCTCTCCCGCATCGTCAACCAATTCGGGACGGCCGCCGTCGCCGCTTACACCGCCGCCGGGCGGATCGATTCCTTCGCCTCCATGCCGGCGATGAACCTCTCGGCCGCACTTTCTGCTTTTGTCGGCCAAAACCTGGGTGCCGGGAAACCCGAACGCGTCAAGCGCGGATACCTCAGCGCGCTGGCCATGGCCATTGCGATCGCCCTCGCCACCACGGTCACCGTCGCCCTCTTCGGCCGCGAGTTGATTGCCCTCTTCAACGCCGACTCCGAAGTGATCGCGATCGGGGCCAGCTATCTAATTATCGTCGGTTCCTTTTACCCCGTTTTTGCCTGGATGTTCATTACCAACGGGGTGCTCAGGGGGGCTGGCGATACGCTGATTCCCATGTTCATCTCCGTCTTTTCGCTCTGGCTGATCCGGGTGCCCGTCTCCGGCCTCCTCGCCAAAAGGCTCGGCACCAACGGGATCTGGTGGGGAATCCCCGTCGCCTGGACAGTCGGGGCGCTCCTTGGTTTTGCCTACTTTCTCTCCGGCGGCTGGAAACAACGCTCCCTCCTTCCCACCACTCAAGAGGAAAAAAGATAAAAGAAGAAGGGTCCTCCGGCAGGACCCTTTCTTCAGGTTTGCGTTTCCCCCCACCCTGGACAATGCCGGTACATCGCCTGCTTAAACAGTTTCAAATGATGCTCCTCGTCCATGATGATCCGGGCGAGCAGTTCCCGGATATGAGGATCGGCAATCAATTCCTGGTGCCGGCGGTAAGTACAGATCGCCTCCTGTTCCGCCGCGATGTCCGCCGCCAAACGGTCGCAGAGATCCTTTCCATAGTAAACGAAAGACGCATTCCAGTAAGCGGGGAAATTATGGCTGAGGGTGCGGTACTCGGGGGCCTCGCCCAGTAACAAAATGGTCTCCGCCAGCAGTTCCAGGTGCTTCATTTCGACGATGGCGATGCTCTCCACCATCGCCCTCAATTCGTTCTCAAAATAGTAGTGATGGTATAAATACTGGTGGATCGCCGTCAGCTCGCTGACCATTCCCGCATAGTCCTCCAGCAAAAGCTGGGCATAGAAAGCATTGGGGGCTACCACCTTGGGTTCGGGGTAAGGCACCGGTAAGGTGTAATTCCTCCTGCCCCCGTTCGGCCGTTCGCCCATCGACACCACCTCCTATGCTAAATATATGCGGTTTTTTCCCAGTTAGTAGTGGATACCACTTAGTCCTCTAAACCCAGCAACTCATAGTCCTCCAGGCGCCGGGCAAACCAGGCGGTGTGCACGTCCTCATCCACCAGGTTATGTTCGAGCACCGTCTGGAGTTGGGGGCCAAACTCGTCGCCCACCTCTTTGTGCAGAGCAACATAGTCGGCCATAGCCTTATTTTCAATCCTAATGTTCCCTTGCAAAGTCTTTTGCAAACCCGTAAAGGCCAGCGTTTTACCGAGCAAACCGCCGAAGAGCGGGGAGATGACATCCCCGATCAGATAGGGCTCACCGCCCAACTCCCGGATCAGGGCCGCCAGCAGGTCAACATGTTCCTGTTCGATAAGGGCCGTCCGTTCAAAGACAATACTTTCGTAGCTTCCTTTAAACTTCTTGCTCTGCGCCTGATAGAGTTCGACCTGGCCCACCTCCAAACAATAAAACCAGTTCAGTTTAAGCAGCAGATCTTCCCGCTCCATCAGAACCTCCTCGATTCTTCGCAAATTTTCAAAGGAGAAACCCCCTCTGTAACCTTCGCCCGCTTTCCCACATATTATTTATCGTCGGCGTGCAGGAGGTAAAGGCAGTGGAAGCGCTTTCCGGCCGGATCAACCCGTCCGGCGCAGGAGGGACAACCGCCCCTCCTCTGTCCGGGGATGGAACAAGCGGAACCAGACTCGATTTCCGCCTTGACGGGAACCGGGTGGTTGGTTATGCCCAGCTTCAATATATAAAAGGTAGCGAATGGGCGGTGGTGCCAAACCAGGCTTTGATCCTGGGCAAAGTTCCGGGCCTCGGCGGGGACGGGGATACCCTCGAACCCAGCCGCCGTCATGAAGGGGAAAATGGCCTGCCAAAAGTTGTCCGCACTTTGACCAAGGCGGAAAGTGGTTCCGCTTTTGTCTATTGGCAAGCGGAAAAGGGGCTTTTGTGGCTGGGCGTCGACCGCTACGGGCTTCAACCCTTTTATTATTATCACCACAATGGTGAATTAGCCTTCTCCACTGACCTTGAGTGGCTGGTCCGGACCTCCAACCGCAAAAGGC
>JAAYMP010000253.1 GCA_012521315.1 Bacillota bacterium | reverse complement strand
ATGGCGACCATAAGCAAAAACAATCCGGTATTAAGCAATAAGTAATCACTTAGATTAAAATCCAAGTCGCTTTGAAACAGTTTAATCGCCGCCAAACCGATAATTGTTTCAACGGCAATCATGAGGAAAACGGCAAAAATTAAATAAATCGCATTCGTAAAAATAATCGTCGTCCGCTTAATCGGCGTTGATAACAGATAGGCCATGGAACCCCGGTCTACTTTTGCGGCTACTAAACTATTGGCTGTCATGACAATATAAATAATCGGCAATAATACCCCGTGAATAGTAAAGAATGTTTGCGAAAGCATCCCAAGGAACGTCGTTTGCTGCAACAAGTTTTCCAGAGGAGTCCCTTCCACCATGTTTGACAGGCTTCCAATCGTACTGTCATCAAAGACGGCAATGAGCACCGTTCCTAAAATGCTCACGGCAACAGTAAAAATGAGCCACAATCTGAAATTCGCCTTCAAAGTCTGCTTAAAAATCGTTTTATTAAACATTCGCCGTTCCCTCCTTATACAAACGATGAAAATACTGTTCAAGGGTAAATTTTTCTTCTGTAATCGATTTTATTTTATACTCAGTCAGCGCCCGGAATAAAACATTAATCTGCCCATCATGAATTTGGAGAGTCGCTTTAAGCTCTCGATCGCATTTTTCTTTTACATTAAAATTTTGTTCTTGAAAATGGTTGTAATCTTCAACATCTGCAAAAGATATCGTATACACCTTATTTTCGTTATGTTTTACTTCTGATGTGGCTTTGACTGCTATAATTTTTCCGTCTTTTATCATCGCCACTTTATCACAAGTTTCCTCAACTTCTTCAAACATATGGCTTGACATAAAGATCGTTTTTCCTTTTTTCTTTTCTTCCTTTAAGATTCCAACAAATACCGCCCGCATTAAAGGGTCTAATCCTGTCGTCGGTTCATCTAGAATAAGGACCTCAGGGTCGGCCATCAATGCAGCAACGATCGCCGTTTTCTGTTTCATTCCCTTTGACATCCGTTTCAAATTCGCTGTTGGATCAAGCTGAAGCTTTTCAATTAATGTTTCGGCATAACTGAAATCTTTCAATCCTTGCAATTCAGCCTGCTGGCGCAAAAACTGCGTGCCTGTCGCTACATCAGGAAAAGCAATTTCACCGGGAATATAGCCGACGAACTTTTTAATCTCGCTCGCATCTTTCCAGCAATCCAACCCATTTATTATGGCCGTTCCTTTTTCAGCTTTTAAAAAACCCATCAAGTGCCTGATCGTTGTCGTTTTCCCTGCCCCATTCGTTCCGACAAAACCGAATACTTCCCCCTTTTCAATGGATAGATCAATATTGAAAATCCCCCGGCCGCCACCGAAATCCTTAGTCAAATGTGAAATTTCAATATACGCCATGGCTCACCCACCAACCTTTGCCAAATTCCGGTCATAAAAGCCCATAAAATAATCTTCCAATGTAAACGGAATTTCTGAGAAAAATTTCATTTCATATTTTGCAAGACAAGCGATTAAATCATTGATAGCTAATCCATCCACTTGGACGATGATCTGCCTTTTTTCCGGTACAGACTTTTTTAGAACAATAGTTGGATTTGCCTTCAGCTCTTCTTGTAATTTATAAAACTCTTCATCATATTTCAGCTCAGCTTCATAAGTTTTTATCGTAACATTATGCAATTCTTCAGCAGAGATCGTTGATATGAGACGGCCGTCTTTAATGATGGAAATGATGTCGCACGTCGCTTCCACTTCTTTAAAAATATGGCTT
>JAAYMP010000218.1 GCA_012521315.1 Bacillota bacterium | reverse complement strand
GGAATTATCTTACGGACCCGCGGTTTAGGGGAGGCCGACCGGATTGTGACCCTTTTCACCAAGGAAAAAGGGAAGATCGAGGCGGTGGCGCGGGGCGCGCGGCGCCCGCGGAACCGTTTGGTCGGGGTCACCCAGCAGTTTTCGTACATTAAAGCATTGCTTTTTACCGGTAAAAATTTGGACCAGTTAAGCCAGGCCGAGATTATCAAGTCTTTTGCTCCGCTCCGGGACGAGCTTTTGAAGATGGCCTATGCCACTTGGTGGGCGGAGTTGCTTGATCTTTTTCTCCCCTTGAATGAGGCGAACAGCGACGTCTTCCTGTTTTTGCTGGCCGGTTTGGTGGTGTTGGAGAAGGTCCCCGACCCGATGTTGGTTTCCCGCGCGTTTGAACTGCGCCTTTTGAAATATTTGGGGTATGAACCCGTCCTGGACCGGTGCGTGGGCTGCCAAAATGCCACCGGACCTTTTGCCGGTTTTGCCCCGACCGAAGGAGGGATTTTCTGTCGCGCTTGTGCCAGCGCCAGCGGGGCACAGCTTATCCCGGTCCGGCCGGAGGCGGTCTCTTTTCTTCGTGCTTTATACCGGACGGACCTGCGCGAACTGGCCCGGCGACCGGTGGACCCGGACTTGGGGAACGAATTGGGCCATCTTCTCTTCCCCTTTATCCAACTCCGGGCGGAGAAACCGTTGAAATCCTTGTCTTTCCTCCAATCGTTACTGGCTTGGAAGCCGCCGGAGGCGGATCTGAATTGACAGGCCTCTCCCGACTTTGCTATACTTGAAATATGGATTATGATGAGGATGATCACTGTGGCTAAACTTTTCTTTTTTCCGGCCTTTACCCGTCCTTACCGGATGCTCCTGGCTTTCTCCGGTTTTGTGCTTGTCGTAAGCGTGGCTTTGGGTTACGGCACCTGGGCGGCCGACGCGGCGCTGGCGAGACAGGCAACCGACCAAGTTATGGCCCGGTTCGAAATAATGGCCGGTCTTAACTGGTGGGGGCAGTTCCTGGTTATTCTGTTCAACAACCTAAAGGTGATTGTTTTGGCCATCATCAGCGGCGCGTTCATCCCGTTGCTCCCCTTCCTGGTGGGCCTCCTGTCCAACGGTGTGTTCCTTGGCTTGCTGGCCGGCTATTATGAGTATGAGAAGGGTGTAGCCAACAGCACCTTTTTCTTGAATTTATTGTCCCACGGCCTTTTCGAGATTCCCGCCGTCTTGCTGGCGGTCACCGTCGGCGCGCTTTGGGGTGTCCGGAACTGGCGGAGTTTTTTCCGGGGTGAAAAGGCCTGGTCTTCCTGGGGGGATCACGCCAAAGCAAGCCTGGCTTTTGTCCCATTAATCCTCGTCTTGCTGTTCATTGCCGCGCTGGTCGAAGTTTTAGTGACGCCCCTCCTCGGCAACCTGCCCAGTTTTGTTTAAAAAACCAAGCAAAGGCCAAGTTTGGCCCGGATGGTCGAAATTATATACGGAATGCCTGACGAGAAGGAGGAACAATGATGGAGAATGAAAAGACACCCACGGCGACGACGACCATGGAGAAGATTGTTTCTTTAGCAAAAAGAAGGGGTTTTATCTTTCAAAGCAGCGAGATCTATGGCGGTTTAAATAGCTGCTGGGATTACGGCCCTTTGGGCGTAGAACTGAAGAATAACGTGAAACGGGCATGGTGGCGGCGGATGGTGCAGCAGCGGGATGACATGGTCGGGCAAGACGCCAGTATCCTGATGCACCCCCGGGTTTGGGAAGCCAGCGGCCATCTGGAAGGGTTCACCGATCCGCTGGTCGACTGTAAAAACTGTCACCAACGGTTCCGGGCCGACCACCTCACGACGAAGAACTGCCCGGAGT
>JAAYMP010000217.1 GCA_012521315.1 Bacillota bacterium | reverse complement strand
GCCGGTGGCGGAGAGCCGTAAGCAGACTGGATTCGCTTTCGTCCTCCCCTTGCGGTTCAAAACTGACCACGCCATAACCGACCCCGTAAGGCCCTTCGTAACTTAAAACTTCGATCGCCGCGCGCCGGCCGTCAAAAACACCCAGTAACATCAGGAGGGTGCGGAACCCGCATTCGGCCGCCTTCTCCACCAGGACCGGATCAAGGTCGAAGACGGCGGCCCGGTTTTGCGCCCGTAACAAGGCCATCAGCGTCTCATCAAACTCTTTCCCCCGCGGGTCGTAGGGGACCGACCCGCCCGGTTTTAAGCAGTGGGAAAGATCCCCGCTGGCGATCACGGCAACCCTCCGTGGCGACTTGTGCACGGCCCGCCCAAGCGCCGCGCCCAGTTGGTACTGTTCCAACCAAGGAAGGAGCGACATCCCGGTCGCCACCAGTTTGACTGCCTCGTCAGCCAAAAAGGAGAGGGGAACCAGCACGCCATGGTCCAAGTCCGCCCCCAGCCTATACTCGAAAAGATCCTCCGTCGACAGTGACAGACAAGGGATCTTCTCCTTTTCGGCTTCGTGGATGATCGCGGCAACCAGTTCCTGGTCAACCGCCCATTCCCACTTCCGGAAGTAACCAAAACGGCCCAAGTTTCCTTTTAACCGCGTTCCACCCCGGATCGCCAGCCCGTCCTGGAAGACAGGTCCATGAGGCGAAAAGATGACGATCGTATCCGGTTTAAGCGCCGTCAGCCGTTCAGCCAGACGCTCCATGGCTTGCACGGTTTGGTGCGCCTTCTTCGTCTCTTCCCCCCCGATTTCGCTCAGAATAATCGGCGGGTGCGGAACCAAAGCGCCGTAGATTAACACCCGACTCCCCCCTAATCCAGATAATACTTTACCTCCACCCAATATCCTTTCTCCGCCGACGGGTAGAATCCTCCCCGGGGAGCCAGCCCCAGGGTCCACCGGAACCGTCCTTCATGGCCCTGGAGGCGGGCGGCCCACCCACCGGTGAGGTTGCCTTCATGCCACTGCCCAAAGAACTCCACCCGCAAGGTGTAGGGCGGGGTCAAATCCTGCCACCGTAGACCAAACCGCCAGTCGGCGGCCGGTAACTCCTCCTCCTCGTCTTCTTCCGGTAACGTAAATTCCGCCGCCACCGTTTTGGCCGCCGAACACAGCCAACTTAGCTTATATTCCCGGGTGGAGGGGTAATCCAAAATGCCGGTCAGCTGCAAATTGCCGCTGGTTTTCCCACTGCCTTGGCTTTGTTGATTATAACCGCACTTGCCTTCAAAATAAGCGTTATTGCTAATATCCCAGTTCCACTCCAGGCGCAGCGAACGGTGGTAATAGTTTTTCCAGGCATCCTCCGGATAAACCCGGGCACTCTCCGCCCACCGGCCGGACAAGGAGTGGGGGGCAAAGCGCAAGGACACCTCGTTACTGAGGGCGGTTTTGACCGAGGATTTCCGGGGCGAGGGATAGGTTTTTCCCTCGCGGGTCAGTTCGCCTGTCCACGCCAAGAGCTTAAACGGCCGCCATCGCAGCCTTGAACCGACCAACCGCCAGTCATAGTCCTCCAAGGTGCCGCCACTGCTGACCCGCCGCCATTCGCCCGCGCCCCAAATCCGAAAAGCCCATGGGCGTGCCAGCGTTTTTTCCAGGGCGGTTTCGATCCAACGAAAATCACAGGTCGGAGCTACGCCATAACGTCCGGTCAGGCTCCACCACCAGTCACCACCAATTCTCCGCTGCCACTCCGTCTTAAAATACGACGGCTCGGTCGACGAAGCATTATTCCGCCACCGCAGGTCATTGGTCCACCGGAAAGCCGGCGCATAATAACCCCAGCCGCCTCCCAACAGGACTTTCGTTTGCTCCTCCGCCCACTTAAACTTGATGGCCAACGGGTCCGCGCGCCATTCGCCAAAGACGGGCAAGGGCAAAAGAAAGAGCGTCAAGATTACAACCACCCGGAAAGTGGATAACACCCGAAAAGCAGAGGTCCTCCGGTTCAAAACACCACCCCCGCTTGCGCCGCGATAACTTACTATTATCTTCTATCTTTTCCTGTTATTCCCTCCTTTAGATTATGCGGGCCGGTCCGGCGGGCCAATCCTTCCATCCGCCGATCCCATGAAAAAACCCGCCGCAGGGCGGGTTTTTTCACAATTACCTTTTCCAAAATCTTCTTGCCTTTACTGACCTTTTCTCGTCCAAAATGGGTTTGTTCTAAGCCTGGCTTACTCCACAATATCTTGTTGGACGAAGGCTTCCGGTTGGACGGGAACTTCGGGCACGCCGGGGGCTTTTCCGTTGGCCCCGAACAGCCGGATCTTGGCGCGCACCTCTTCCACGAGGGCTTCCCGGGCTTTCCCCAAGTATTTACGGACATCGACGGTTTTCGGATCCGCTGTAAACACCTGGTGAATCCCCTCGGTAAAACTCTTATTCAGTTGGGTATGGATATTAATCTTGCAGATCCCCGCCTTAATCGCGGCGACCACGGCTTCATCGGGAACGCCGGAGGCGCCGTGCAGGACCAACGGTACCACAATCCGCTCCCGGATGGCTTTGATGCGGTCAAGATCGATCTTGGCCTCTTTGATCTTCATTTGGTGCATATTACCCACCGCGATCGCCAGCGCATCCACGTTGGTCTGTTCCACAAAGGCCGCCGCTTCCTCGGGTCTGGTCATGTATTCTTTCAGATCTTCCAGCGTAATCTCGGTCGGGTCCTTTGGAACGCGCCCCAACTCGGCTTCCACCGGAACCCCAACGGCATGTGCCGCTTTCACCACTTCCCGGGTAATCCGCACGTTCTCGGCAAACTCCAACTTGGAACCGTCATACATCAAGGAGGTGAACCCGGCCCGGAGACAGCGGATGTTGTAAACAAAGTCGACCCCGTGGTCCAGATGCAAAGCCACCGGCACGGAAGCCCTGGCGGCCAAACTCTTGACGACCGCCGCCATCTCCTCCAGGCCGCCATGTTCGGCGCCACCCTGGCTGACCTGGACAATCACCGGTGCCTCCTCTTTCTCCGCCGCCATCACAATACCCTGCGCCATCTCCAGATTATTGGCGTTAAAAGCGCCAACCGCGTAACCTCTCTGCCGGGCATCCAATAACATACCCTTGGTGGTAACTAAAGGCATGATCTCACTTCCTTATCTTAGATCGCACGTTTGCGGGTCGGACTTATGGCATTGTCACACCGGACAACGGCGACAACGCCATAAGCTTTACCATCCCGGAAGGGTCAAAACCGGTTGCTTTTCGGCTAAAGATTGCGCAAAGCTTGAGGACGAACCGGTATTTACGGTCGCTCAAACCTTTTCCACAAACTCTTCCAACAGGCGCATATCCCCGGCAAAGCCTTTCGCCGTCGTAACGGCGGGCGGATAGTTCACAAATTCGTCAGCCGCAAGACCGTAGCCATCGTAACCTTGCCGGAAGTAAGGAACCTTGATCAACTGGGCCAAAATGTCATCCGGAATATCCTCACCTTGATGGTTCTCCAGCGGCTCATCTTCATACAGTTTCAGGAAAGTGGCGATCATATCCGGATTCATCGTATAGACGATGGGTTCGCCGGCCATCTTCTCGATATGCCAAACCTTGACTTTATTGTCAATCGTCGGACCGGGCCGGGCCGAACAAAGCAGCAGTTTGCTCTCATAGCCTTGTTGCTTAAGGATACGGAGGGCTTTTTTGCAAACGGCCAAACCGGCCCAGTGGCGAATAGCCAAATCGTCCAGGTCGACCCCGACCGCTGCGGCTTGTTCTTTAAACTCTTTTGCTTCTTCGAAGCGGCCCAGCATCATGGTGATCACCGAGCGCCATTGGGAATAGTCAACCCCGTTTGCCTGTCCAATCTCTTTCCCAACCCGCACCGCTTCGGCCACCGCCAGGATCTGAGGCACGGTAAAGCAAACGGTGGCGTTGGTTGGGACCCCCACCGCCGTCAGGAGCATAATGTTGTAAATTCCCTGTTTGGTGGCGGGCGATTTCACCATAATATTGGGGGACAGGGCCTTAAGGCCGATTCCCTGTCGCAACATCTCCCTGGTATCCGTAATCAGTCTGGGATCGACCTGGGCGCTCACATGGCCGTATTTGTAGTTGGAGTGCTCGAAGATGGGCAGGTATTTCTTCACGCCCTCGGCCGTGATCTTGGTGTAGGTCATCCAGGCCTGTTCTTCCAAGGAAGCCCCGGGGTGTTGCTTTTTAATCTCCTTAATCCAAGGTTTGCAGGTCTCCGGAATCCAGTCCAGCGTTTCCCGGGTGATACGGGGGTTGGTGGTCACCCCGCGGAACAAGGAATCTTCCGGTTTTTTCTCATTGTAGAGCTTCTCCAGCCACCCGGCGAATTTCTTTCTTTTCTCGGCCGGAAGCTCGTTTAAAAACTTCTCTTTCCAAGCCGGATAAGCCAGGGGCGAGGCATCCCACCAAACTTCGAACTCATCGTTGATCGCCTGTAAACGCTCGAGAGGGCTTTTGTCAAAGGACATGATCATTCCTCCTCATCTACTTATTCTAAACTACCTAAACCCAATAGTTTATCCAACTCCTGGTACTCTTCGCGCGTCGGAACCTTATGGTGCCACTCCACTTTGTTTTCGGCAATCGGTAAGCCCTTGCCCTTTATAGTCTTGGCAATGATCACCGAAGGTTTACCGGGGATAAACGGGACGGCGCTCAGCGCTTCATCAATCTGTTGATAGTCATGGCCGTCAATCTCGCGCACCCCCCAACCGAAACTGGCCCATTTCTCGGCCAACGGCTCGATGTTCATCACTTTGTCCACAAAGTTGCTGACTTGTAGATTGTTCCGGTCCACAATCGCGATTAGGTTGTCCAACCTGAAATGGGCTGCCGACATGGCTCCTTCCCAGATCGAACCTTCCTGGGTCTCCCCGTCACCCAAGATGGCATAAACTTTGTAATCCTTCCGGTCGGCCTTGGCCGCCAGTGCCATCCCGATCCCGATATTGAAACCATGCCCCAAGGAGCCCGTATTGGCCTCGACCCCCGGAAGTTCCCGTTCGGGATGACCGCCGAGCCTTGTTTCCAACCGGCGACAGTAAGTCTTTAAAAGCTCCTCATCGAAAAAGCCTTTTTTGGCCAAAACGGCATATAAAGCCAGACAACTGTGGCCTTTACTTAAAATCAAACGGTCCCGATCCGGCCAGGAAGGATTCTGCGGGTCATATCTCAGGTGACGGGAGTACAAGACCCACATAACATCAGTAATCCCTAAAGCCGGTCCCAGATGCCCGGTTCCCGCCCTGGTGGCCATCTTGATCGCCGCTTTCCGCACCTCGGCTGCTCCCGCCTGCAAGCGATCCAATTCTTCCGCTGCTAACATTGGCAACCCTCCCGTTTGTGTCGGTCCAAAATCACCTGGCCCCTTTCTCCAAAAGAGGCGAAAAAATCCGGCAAAACTCCTCGTAACCGATGCCGGCCTCCCCAATCTCCCGCGGATCGACCGTCCCCGGTTTACTGCCGTGGTAGTCCGACCCGCCGGAAAGATAGAGCCGGTTTCCATATCTGGCCTTGATTTCCTGTTCAATTTCTTCGACGGTATTATGCCCTTTATAGCTGGTTTTATTGTAAGTATACCTGGCTTCAATCCCGTCCAGTCCGTGCGCGATTAAACGCTCGATATACTCAAACCTGGTCATTTTACCTAAACCGGGCGCTTCAACCACCTCGTCGATGAGATAGGGGTGGGCCAAGAAAGCCAGCCCCCCGCAGGCGTGGATTAATTCAATGGCACGAAGCGGATCAATTTTTTCGCGGCGGACATCAAGCTCCGTGTCATTCTGAACCATAATCTTGGCAGCACCCCAGCTTTCGGCGTAACCTTTCTCCGCCATCTTTTCAAAGATAAACTTTCTTTGTACTTCTTCGGGGTCCCGTTCGCGGACGACACCGTGCGCGTCCCGGTAACGGAGGATCTCCTCATCATAGTCGATGGGCATCCCTTTCCCGGTCAAAATCACACAGAGTTTGCGGTAGGCCTCGCTCTTACTGAGGCGGGCCCGTTCCATCTCCGCCTGCACCGCCGGATTTGACCAGTCCAGCTCATAGCCGAGAATATGGACGTCGTTGACATAAGTATCGGTCGAGAATTCGTACCCCCGCAGTAGAACCAAGCCTTTCTGCTTGGCATAGGAAGAGATCTCAACCGTTTGGCCGTTCACCGTCACCGTCTCCGGAGGAACAATATCATGGTCGGTAATGGCGATGGCCTTCATCCCCAAACGCGCAGCCCGGTCAATTAAATCCTTTGGAGTGTTGTTTCCATCGGAACGGTTGGTATGACAATGCAGATCACATTCGTACCTTACTGGTCGTCCGCTTTTCATTAAACAACCCTCCTTTTTTGACCGTTAGCGCTTGCGAAACTCCCGGTCGATTTCGTCGATTAAATCCACTTTCGGCTTGGAACGGCCGCCGGCGAACTCGGAATCCAGCCAGACATCCAATAATTTCGTCGCCAGGACATTCCCAATCACCTGCGCGCCAAAGGTAATAATCTGGGCAGGCGTTATTGCTTTTGCGCGCCCGTTCGGCCGAATAAACATCATGACAGGTGGCCGCCCGCACACCGGGGATCGCCACCGAAAAGACCCGTTCATCCTTGAGGCCAAATTCGGTAATCGCTTCGCTAAAGGCTTTTCTCATCGAAAGGTTACTGGTTAAATCGATCGCCATTGGCGTACCCCCCCTCTTGTGCGAGCAGGAGAGCTGCCTTTAGGCGCAGCTCTCCCCATAATTAACTGGACTGGCTTAAGCCCTGTTGGTAAAGGACCGTTTTTCGTCGGGCACCACGATCTTGAACTTCTTGACCTCCTCGAGGAAGTTGGCCAAGGCTTGACCGGCCTTCGCAAAATACTTCTCGCCCTTCTCCTTGC
>JAAYMP010000216.1 GCA_012521315.1 Bacillota bacterium | reverse complement strand
TTTCCTTCCTCCGGGAAATAGTTACCCGTCAAAATGTTAAAAAAAGTGGTTTTCCCTGCCCCGTTTGCCCCGATTAGACCGGCAATCTCATTTTTTTTCAAGCCGAAGGTTACGTTATTTACCGCGACCATTCCGCCAAAACGTTTGGTGATGTTTTCCGCTTGAATGATCATCTTCTCAGTATTCCTGTTCATCTTAGCAAACTCCTTTTTCCGATCAGGATATTTAAGGGGCCTGCTCCGGAAAGCCTTCCGGAGCAGGCTTTTAAAAACCAGAGGTTAGAATCCCAAATCCTTCAGGTTGGGATAGACCTCTTCGCCGCCTTGCACCGAAATGACCTCAAAGTAGTCGAATTCGTGCTTGGCTTCTTTTGGCCCTTTACCGCGGACAAGGAAACCGGCGTATTCATAGATGGCTTCGTGGTCTTCTCGCCAGTAAGCAGGCCCTTTCACCGACATAAACTCGGGATTATTGTCAATGGCTTTTCTGATCTCAGCCTGGTCAAAGCTGCCGGCGCTTTCCACCGCGTCAAACAACTGTTGAACAGCGATATAAGCGATGGTGGCATAGGCATCCGGCGGCGTGCCCCACTTGTCCCTAAACGCCTTGCTGTATTCGGCAGCGAGTTTTACCGTCTGTGCATCTTCAAAACCGGCCAGATCATAGTAGAAGAAGTGCATGCCATAGATGTTCTCCCTGGCTTCCAGGGGCAACCCTTCGGCAACCACGTTGGTCAGGAAGCTGTTAAAGATGGTCATTTCTTTGTTAAGCCCCATATCATAGCACTGTTTCAACAGGGAGATGGCGTCTCCACCAAACTGTGCGGAGATGAAGACGTCCGGTTTCGCGGCCCGTACTTGCTCAAGCACGGTCGTGAAATCGCTGGTCCCCTGAGCTACTTCAAGTTGGCCGATGATCTGGCCGCCGTATTGTTCCGCTGCGGCCGTCAGGCCATCCCTGATGTCCCAGCCCCAAGAGTCGGAACGGCCAAGGTAAAAGATGCGTTTTTTCCCAAGGTCGTTGATGGCGGCCGCACCAGCCATGTAACCAACGGTCCAGGGAGTGTAGCCGGCGGCGTAAGTGCAGTCGCCCATTTTACCCTTGCGGTAGGAATCCAACGGGGCAACGTTAACCGGGAAATAGGGATAGGGATCCTTGATGCAGAGTTCGTTAATGGCCAACGAAATTGCCGCCCAGGTCTGTCCGACAACGGCATGGGCGCCTTCGTCACGAAGATATCTGAATCTTCTAACACCGGTATTGACGTTAGCTTCATCGTCCATGTCTTCGTATTCGATCTTTACTTTGCCCCAAGGCATGTTCAGACCGCCTTCGGCATTCCTCTGTTCAATCGCCAGGAGGATGCCTTGTTGTTGCGTTTTCGCCACCGCGGCAAACGTGCCGGTGTACGGCAACAAAATACCCAGTTTAAAGGTGGAGGGTTTCGCCGCCCGTTTCGTGGTTAACAAGTAAGCACCCGCTACCACGACAATCAACACAACGGCAAGAACCAGAATAAGCTTCTTGTTTTTCATTCTTTTCTCCCTTCTTTTTTGTTTATTTGTTTATTAATGGTGAAAAGAGGATAACCGGGTTTGATCAAAGTGCCTGCCTACCACCTCCCCAAGTCGGCAAGGTTAAACCAGCCATTTTCCCTGCTAGGTGCATTATATCATTAAGGTAAAATAAGTTTTAGTGGTGCTTTCTGTAACTGTTTGCTTTTATTCCCGGGGCGGGCTATACATCACAAAGTATTCGGTTGGCCCCTGGTTGACATTGATCACCTCATGGACCTCGCCCGGGAAGATAAAGATTCCTGTTCCCGCCGGTACCCGGTGGGATTCTTGCTCATTCCGCAGTTCGAGTTCACCGGAGAGCACCAATAAGAAATGTTCGTTCTCCGGGTGACGGTGGGCGACCCCATGCCCGCCCTCTTCCATCTTGGCGTAGTGAAAGGTAAAGTTCTGCGCACCCATACTCTTATCGATAATGTTCCGGTGGTAAAGTCCTTTCCGGTTTTCGATCTTAATCAGTGGTTGTTCTCCCAGCGTGATCTTCTTCATCCCAATTCCCCCTCGCTTTTTCGTCAGGCCGGTTCATCTCCCGGCGCCTCCCGGCGCCGGGGGACGGGCCACTCTTGAACCGTTTTGTCGAGCTCTGTTGTGTCCTTCACCTGACGCCGGCTTCGTATGATTAGGACAGTTGGCCAAAGAGTTTCCTCTTTTTGCTTTGCTTCACCTCAGACAACTAAAAATCCAGTAACTGCAGTAACCGGCAAGTATGACTTGACCTCCGGCGGAAGCAATGATCAAGCCGCGATCGTCGGACTATTGGCTTGTTTTGCGGTTTTGAAGGTGTAAACCATCATCGCCGCCACGACAAGGTAACCAATGATATCGGTCATAAAACGAGTATCAACCAGGAGCGGCGAAGCCAGGAAGAAAACCGCCCGTTCCCAGGCGCGCAAGTTCCGGAAGAACCAACCCTGGAAACCGGCCGCAAAACAAGCAATCGAAATCAGCAGACTCCCAATGATCTTTATGCTAACCGCCAGCTCTTGCCCGTAGAGAAAGATGGCCGGTTCATACACGAAGAAGAACGGCAGAATGTACATGAACAGCCCCAGGGGTACCGCGTTTAACCCGGTTTTCATCGGGTTGGCGCCGGCAATACTGGCCCCGGCAAAGGCCGCCACGCATACCGGCGGGGTGATATTGGAGATGACCGCGAACCACAGACAGACCATATGGGCGGGAACCGGAGCAATCCCCAATTGGATCAAGGATGGGGCCGCCAGGATCGACATGATAATGTAGGAAGCAGTCGTCGGCAAGCCCATCCCGATGATGGTGGCGATGAAGGCGACCAGGATAAGGGTGAGGAAGAGGTTACCCTGCCCCACCGAGAGAATCAGGCTGGAAAACTTCACGCCCAAACCGGACAAGGTCAGGCTCGCCATGATAATCCCCAAAGTCCCGGCCGTCGCTCCTACGCTTAAGGCGCTGGTTCCGGCTTCGCGCAAGGTCTTGACTAGTTTATCAAAGGTGAAGCGGGTTTCTTTCCGTAACATGCTACAAACTACTACAAAAACAGAGCCCCAGAACGCCGTGGCCGGCGCGGAGTAACCCATGGCGATCACAATCACCACCACAACGATGGTGAAGATATAATACCAACCCTTCTTCATCACGTCGCCGAATTTCGGCAACTCTTCCCGGGATAAACCCTGCAGGCCGCTGCGGCGCGCTCGGAAATAGACCATAAAACCGAGGGAAACGTAATAGAGAATGGCCGGTGCAAAACTGATCAGGGCAATCGTCGAGTAGGGCTGCTGGGTCAGGGTGGCCAGGACAAAAGCGGCGGCGCCCATCACCGGGGGCAAGAGCTGCCCGCCGGAGGAAGCGGCCGCTTCCACCGCTCCGGCAAACTCCGGTTTGTAACCGACCTTTTTCATCATTGGAATCGTAAAGGTCCCGGTGGCCACCACGTTGGCGACCCCGCTCCCGGAGATCGAACCAAAAATTGCGCTGCTGACCACGGCGATTAACGCCGGACCGCCGGCGATATGGCCTGTCAGTGAACTGGACAGATCCATGAAGAAGTCGCCACCGCCGGTGTTGTTCAGAAAAGCGCCAAAGATAAGGAAAGGTACAATATAGGTCGCGAAGGTGTCAACGATGGTCCCGAAGATCCCGTCGGTGTAGAAGTAATACTCAACCATTGTCGCTAAGCGAATGCCGCCGTGCCGGAAGATCCCGGGCAAGTAGGGGCCAAAATAGGTTAAGCCAAGCATGATCAGGCCAATAATGGGCAAAACATTCCCCATGACCCGGCGGGTTACTTCCAACGAAACAAGCATTACCAGAAGACCGAAGATCAAATCCCACTGGTTGGTCCATCCGGCCCGGTAGATTGCATACTCCTTATACTGCAGCATCCAGTAGAGCACCGATGAGCAGGCCATGGCCACAAAGATCGCATCCACTACATATAAGACTTTGCTCTTCGGATACTTCTTGCTGGCCGGATAGAGCAGGAGACTGAGCAAAAGGGTGACGAGCAGATAGATCCCCCGGTGGGTCTCACTGGAGAAAATCCCGAACCCGGCGGTGTAGAAATAAAAGGCGGAGAAACCAATAGCAATGATGCCGGCAATTATCTGGAAAAACCTGTTTAGGTTATCCCGTTTTTTGGCCAAAACTGTCCCCCCTCAATACTCTTACCTTTGCGAAGAGCGCTTTATATGCAACAAAGAACATTACTGGATTTGTGCTTCAACTAGGCTTCTTACATGCTTTTTCCGGGGAACAGGGGAAATTCCCCCTGTTCCCCCCCAGCCAATTATTGTTTTATTTCTGTTCACGCCAGAAGCGTTCCGCACCCGGATGATAAGGAATCCCCAACGCTTTCACCAGTTCCGGATCGTTCTTCATCGACTTCCAATAGGGGTGGACCGCACCCAGGTATTCTTTCCCTTCCGGGCTGAAGCAGACTTTCATCATTTCGTAAACATCATCGGCCGGCACGTTCTTGCTGGCGACTTGGTAAACGGTGAACATAAAGACCGGCACGTCCTTGGTCTGGCCTTGATAAGTATTGGCCGGCATGACCCCTTTGGAGAAGAAGGGCCCGGCCGCGACAATCTTATCCAGTTCTTCGTCGGTGAACGGAATAATGTAGATGTTACGGGTCGCTGCAACCTCAACCAAACCGGCCGCCGGCGAACCGCTCATTCCCATGGCATGCACTTTCCCTTCGCCGAGAGCTTGGGCGGCCTCGTCAAAGGACAATTCGGATTCGATGGCGTTGATGCCAAGGGTTCTTAAGGTAAACCGGGAGTTGTCACTGGAACCGGAACCCGGAGGGCCAAGGACCACCCGTTTCCCTTCAAGATCTTTCATGCTTTTAATTCCGCTGTTCGCCAGGGTCACAAAGTAGTGGTCGCTCTTATAGATCTCAAACATAATCCGCGGGTTGTCGCTGGGACGGCCTTTCATGATCCCTTCACCGTTCCAGCACTCCCAGAGGTGGGTCGAGTAGGCCATGGTCAGGTCCGCTTCCCCCGAAGCCAACCGCCGGGTGTTCAGCACCTAACCGCCGCTGGCGATCATGTCGACCCGGATATTGGCAGGCAGTTTTTCTTGGAGCAACTTGACAATCCCACCGCACATCGTATACCAGACCCCGCCGGGATTACTGGCGCTGTATGCATAACGCCGCTCGGAAGCGCCAAACAAGGTAGTGCTCAGGCAGACGATTAACGCGACAACCATGAAGCCGACAAACAACCTTCTTCTTTTCATTCTTTTTTATTAACCTCCTCAGTTCTTTTTTGTTCCAACTACAAACGGGCGCTCCACTTCCGGGCGTATCACCTCCCCTAAAGCCAAAGTGTCCTTTCACGACATCCGAGGAAAGAAGAAACTGGCTATGCTTTACGGCGGTTGTTACTAAAGGTTATTAATACCGAATAAATTGTTACACAACCAAAAACAAAATCATTACTTAACCGCTGCTGAATCGCTCCGTAATCACTACCGAATCACTGCTTAAATGTTATTAAATCAATTCTTAAATTACTGCCCAACCACTGTTCAATCACTGCTGAATCAGTACTGAATTAGAGCATAGCCAAAACGTACTTTTCGTTACCGCCGCCGGCGGTCAAAACTCCACCAGGCGGCCCCACGATTCTCCCAAATTATGTCACTTTATTAATGGTATCTTAATGTTATATTAAATAATTGTTAATGGCATTCAAGAGTAATCTGCCGTAACCGGCGTTTTTTTACCTTTGGGGGTGGACAATGACTTTCATCGCGTTATCGATCCGCTGTGTGAACGTGTCAAAAGCCTTATTGATCTCTTTCAAGGGAAACTCATGGGTGATCAAAGGCCGCAGATCGATCTTACGCTGCGCCGCCATAGATAAGGACCGGCGGACATTGCGTCGCCCTTCGCCGCGTACCGTATAAAGGTTGACGTTGCGCACCACAGCCTTGTTGAGATCCGCGGTGACCGGCCCGTGATAGAAAGCCACAAGCACAATGGCTCCGCCCGGACGGACTAAATTTAAAGCATCATCCAGCGAGTTGCCCACCCCGGCGGCATCAAAGACCACATCGGCGCCGAGCCCGCCCGTCAACTCTTTGACCAATTTAACCGGGTCCTCACCTTCGCGCACGTTAACGGTATAATCGGCCCCCATCTTTTTCCCCAGATCGAGCCGGCTCTTCCGGGTCCCGGTGAGGATCACCTGACCGGCCCCCAACGCCTTGGCCGCTTGGGCCAAAGCCAGGCCAATCGGCCCGGGACCGACTATCGCCACCGTATCCCCGGCCAGATACCCGCCCGCGGCATCGATGGCGTAAAAGGCGGACCCGGCCGTGGTAATGATCGCCGCTTCTTCGAAGGAGATCTCGTCGGGCATTTTGTAGAGCGTGTTCACGTGCTTAATAGCATACTGGGCAAAACCGCCGTCCGTCGTCATCCCGCTGGCGGAATGGCCCTTCTCCAACTTGCCGAAGTTTAAACACGCCGTATAATTCCCCATTATGCAGTTGTGGCAGCGGCCGCAACCTTTATGCACCTCCGACGCCACCCGGTCGCCGACTTTAAACTCGTCAACCGTGGGGCCCAACTGGACCACCACCCCGGCATACTCGTGGCCCATGGTAAACGGCATCGGCGGTTCGCCGGGCATCCCGTGGTCACGGATATTCACATCCGTCCCGCAGATCCCGCAGGCTTCCACCCGGATCAACACCTCACCGGGGCCCGGAACCGGCACATCGACCTCGCGCACTTCAATCTTCCCGCGGGCGACCAACTGTGCCGCCAGCATTTTTTTCGGGATCTCCATTCGCTCTTCCCTCCGTTTACGCTCTTTTCTTTAGCTGTTGCCATTTTCCCAACTTCAAGACTTCGGGGTTGGCGATCTTCTCCGGCTCATTACCGTTAAAGAGATCGATCACCCGTTTGACCGCTTCGGTCGCCATCCGCACCACACACTCGTCGGTCAAGGCCGCCGTGTGCGGCGTGAGGATCACATTATCCATCGTGAGAAGGGGGTTGTCCTCCTCAATCGGTTCTTTCTCAAAGACATCAAGCCCGGCCCCCCGGATCACGCCTTCCTTTAATGCCTTGATCAGGTCCTTTTCATTGACAATCCCGCCCCGGGAGACATTCACCAGGTAAGCATTGGGCTTCATCATCTTCAGTTGTTCCCAGGCGATCATGTTCCGGGTATGGTCATTAAGGGGAACATGAATGGAAACGACGTCGGCCTCCTTGAGCAGTTCTTCCAGGCTGACAAAGTCGACCGTCGCCCGGAATTTGTTTTTCACCTCATCCGGCAAGACCGGATCGTAAGCCAGGATCTTCGTCCGGCCCAGCGGGTGGTAATATTCGGCTAAAAGCTGGCCGATTTGGCCAAAGCCTATGATCCCAAGGCATTTCCCTTGCACGTCTTGGGGGTAGTTTTTGTAGCGAATCTTGAAGTTGTTCTTCCGAACTTCCCGGTCCAGAAGGAAGAATTGCTTGAAGAGGGCAAGGATCAGCGAAAGGGTGTGTTCGGCCACCGTGCTGGCGTTCACTCCCAGACTGGACGTGACAATCACGCCGTGGGCGGTCGCCGCCTTTAAATCCACGTTATCGACACCCCCGCCCGTCCGGGAGATGGTCCACAGATCATCCGCCGCTTTGATGAGCGCCTCGTCCATATAAATCCCCGTCCGCAGCACAACTGCTTTGGCGCCTTTCATCAACGGGGCGACCGTCTCCGGTTTCGGATCCGGAGCCACCACCACTTCCAAACCGGCATCCTCCAGCATCTTCCGGGCTTCTTCCTCAATCGGCTGGGGAAGAAGGACATAACCCTTGTTTCGAACCACTCTGTACCCCTCTTTTCTGTCTTTATCGCAAATAACGTCCGCCGACCACATCCAACGTGATGCCGGTAATGTAGCTGGCGTCATCAGAGGCTAAAAACACTACGGCTTTGCCGATTTCATCCGGATTACTCAGCCGGCGGAGCGGAATATTGGCGACGATTTTGTCGCGCTCTTCTTCACTCCGGTCTTCCCAAAGCCCTTTCATCCGTTCGCCGGTAATTGTTACCGTCGGCGCCACACAGTTGACCCGGATCCCCTTCTGGCCCCAATCGTAGGCAAGCTGGCGGGTCAAGCCTTCCACCCCCGCTTTGGCCGCCGTGTACTGGACACCGGCCAACGAAGCCCGCCAATGCCCGGCCAGGGCGCCCATATTCACAATGGCCCCCTTCCCGGCTTTGGCCATGTGGGGAATGGCCGACTGGCAGGTGAAAAAGGCTCCTTTTAAATTCACATTCAAAACCAGGTCCCAGTGCTTCTCTTCGATCTCTTCGAGCTTGTAGGGGGTGTGCAAGCTACCGCCCGCATTATTGACCAGAATATCAATCGACCCCCAGGTGCGCACAAGTTCGTCAATCATCTCCTGGACTTGGGCTTTGTTTGTCACATCGGCTCTTTTCCCCATGACCCGGCCGGGGAACTCCTTGTTCAGTTCGTCCACCGCCCGATCGATGGTCTCCTGGTTAATATCGTTAATCATGACCTTGGCGCCCTCTTCCAGCAGGCAACGGGCGATCGCAAAGCCCATGCCTTGCGCCGAACCGGTTACTAAGGCCACTTTATCCTGTACTCTTCCCATTGTTTCTTCTCCTTAAAAATTAATGTCCATCTTAAGCTTGCGTTCTCCGCTTAAGCCCTGTTGGTAAAGGACCGTTTTTCGTCGGGCACCACGATCTTGAACTTCTTGACCTCCTCGAGGAAGTTGGCCAAGGCTTGACCGGCCTTCGCAAAATACTTCTCGCCCTTCTCCTTGC
>JAAYMP010000215.1 GCA_012521315.1 Bacillota bacterium | reverse complement strand
CTGATCCGGTCGGCGATAATAATCACCGTTGGCCGCACACACTTGCGCGGATCCAAGCCAAGATCGCCCACCCCGCGGGTGACCACCGTCCGAATGTAGGCATCGGTCAGTTGGTTTCTCCGCAACGTCTCCAGATGGGCCGCTTTCATCTCTTCTTTCGTCATCGGGATTTCGAGCGCGATCGCCTTGGCCGAGTTATACAAGCGGTCAATATGGGCGTCAAATTCAAAAACGCGCCCGTTGTAAGCACGCGTTCCTTCAAAGATCCCATCCCCGTAAAGGAGCCCGTGGTCAAAAACGGAGACCTTCGCTTGGTCCTTTGGGTAAAACTTCCCATCAATGTAGATTTCCAATTTCAACTCCCCTTCCTCTTCTCTGCTTGCCCCAAACGGCGGCAGCATTGTATGAATGAATTTTCCCTATTTTACCACGAATTTCCGGGGGGGACAACAGGTTCGCACCGGTCATCGAAAAAAAAACCGGTTTGGTCATGCCTTGACCAAACGGGTCATAAAAAAGCCGTCCGCCCCGTCCATCTGCGGCATGATTAAAATACCCTCCGCCAGCCGTTCCGCCGGAAAGCCTGCGGCGAAGTTGTCGGGCAAATCCACCCGGAAAGCGGGGTGCGCCGCCAAAAAGCGGCCGATCTGCTCCTCGTTCTCTTCGCTCTCCAGCGAACAGGTACTATAGACCAACCGCCCGCCCGGCTTCAAAAGGGAAGCGGCGTGGCACAACAGTTCCTGTTGGAGGGGGACCAACTGCGCCAGATCGTCCGGCTGGCGCCGCCAGCGAATATCCGGGCGACGGCGAAAAACGCCCGTGCCCGTACAAGGCGCGTCCAACAGAATGCCATCAACCGGTTCCGCCGGACGCCAACACCGGGCGTCGGTTGTCAGCGGCTCGATGATCTCAATTCCGAGCCGGCACGCGTTCTCGGCAATCAAGGCGGTTTTATGTTCAAACTGGTCCAGTGCATAGATCCGGCCACGATTGTTCATCAATTGCGCCAGATGGGTAGTTTTTCCCCCCGGCGCCGCGCATAAATCGGCGATCACCATGCCCGGTTCCGGCGCCAAAAGGTGCGCCACCAGCATCGAAGCTTCGTCCTGGATATAAAAATAACCCTCCACCCACAAGGGATTACTGGTGAGATCCTGCCCGCTCTTTAAACGGAGCGCTTCCGGGATGGTGGGCACCGGCGCCCCCGCGATTCCCGCTGCGGCCATGGCCGCTAATAGCTCATCCCGGCTAAGGCGTAAAGTATTGGTCCGCACACTCAAAGGGGCGGGCGCATTGTTGGCTTCGACCAAACGGTGGGTCTTTTCCCCACCCCAACGTGCAAACCACCGTTCAACCAACCAGCGGGGGTGCGAATGGACAATCGTCAAATGGCCCACGGGATCTTGGGCAAAATCGGGTAAAGCCTGCTCCAGTTCCTGCCGCCGCCGCAGATAGTTCCGGAGGACCCCGTTGACCAGACGGGATAAACCCGGACACTTACCGGCTTTCGTTAAGGCGACGGCTTCGTTGACCACCGCATAAGCCGGATGGCAGGTAAAGATAAGTTGATAAAGGGATAAACGAAGAACTTCCCGGATGGGGACGGGCAGTCCGGAAAGTTCCTTCGTGAGCAAACGGTTCAAATGAAAATCAAGCCTACTCCGGTGGCGGAGCGTCCCCAACACCAGCTCGGTCGCCAACCGCTTTTCCTTTTTCTCCGGTTGTTCCCTGGCAAACAGGTAATTCAAGATCCGGTTGGCGTAAGCCCCCTCTTGTTCAATGGCAACCAAGGCGTCAAGGGCGAGCCGGCGACCGGCGGTCTTCCTAGTCATCCCGACGGTACCCGCGCAGCAAGACGAGGCGTAAGAGTTGGAGCACCGCCGTCGCCGTCGCCGCCAAATAGGTTAAAGCTGCGGCGGTTAAGACTTTGCGGGCGCCGGCCACTTCCCCGCCGCGCATTAAATAACCCTCGCTCTCCAGCATATGGAGGGCCCGCCGGCTGGCGTTGAATTCCACCGGCAAGGTTACCACCTGAAAGAGAACGGCAAAGGTAAACAGCAGAATACCCAGATCCATCAGGAAAGTGCTGCCCCGGCCAAACCAAAGCCCGATAAAGAACAGGGGAAAAGCCAGACTCGAACCAAAATGGGCCACCGGGAAGATGGCATTCCGCAGATTCAGGGGGATATATTCCCGGGCATGCTGGAGCGCATGGCCGGTCTCGTGGGCCGCCACGCCCAGCGCCGCCAGGGACGTGCCGTGGTATATTTCGGCCGAAAGCCGCAATTTTTTGGTACGCGGATCGTAGTGGTCGGTCAAACGCCCCGGGGTAATCTCCACCACCACATCGGTCAGGTTATTCTTGTCCAACAAGTGCCGTGCCACTTGGGCGCCGGTCACCCCGGAACTGGCCCGGACCCGTGCATAACGGTCAAAAGTGGATTGCACTTTAATCTGCGCATAAACGGCCAGGATAATCGCGGGAATTAGCAGGATATAGGTGGGGTCCCAATAATAAGGGAAAAACATCATGGAAAACCTCCTTCATGCGTTAGTAATGGCTTTTCCCTCGCCACAAAACCCACCGCCAGACTGCGGTCCGTTTTCCGGAAAGCCTGCTTTCGCAAGTAAAAGGAACGACTTTTCCCGGTAAAAGTTTCTTTCCCGGACCGGTTTTAACCAAGAATTAGCCCGGGCGTTAAAGGGTTCCCGGCAACATACTGCAGAATGGGGAGCCGCTTCTTCCCCGCGCTTTGGATCTCCGTCAACAATAAGACCCCGTCCCCGGTCCGGACCGGCAAGCCTCCGCCCTCCTCCTTGGTCACCGCCCCGATCGTCCCCGGACGCGCTTCTTCCAGCCCATACCAGCCTTTCCCCGGCCGGGCCGCCCAAACTTTCAAAATTTCGCCCTGGAAAGAAGTGCGGGCCCCGGGGACCGGCGCAAACGCCCGGATCCGGTTGTGGAGCGCCGTCGTCGAGTCGGCCCACGACAGGACCAGATCCTCCTCGGTTAACTTCGGAACATAAGTTGCTTCCGCGTGGTTCTGGGGAACCGGCTGCACCGTACCCGCGGCCAGACCGGCCAGGGTTTCAAGCAAGACTTCGCCCCCCACCGCCGCCAGGCGGTCATGGAGGGTGCCAAAATTGTCGTCCGGGTCAATCGGAACCGGCCGGCTGAGCAACAGATCACCCGTATCCCAACCTTCATCCATCCGCATCGTGGTGACCCCGGTAACCGTCTCTCCATTCAAGAGGGCGGCCTGGATCGGGGAGGCCCCCCGGTATTTGGGGAGGAGAGAGGCGTGGACATTCACACACCCGTACGGAGGAAAGTTGAGGATGGCGGGGGGAATCTTTAAACCGTAAGCCCCCACCACAATCACGGCGGGACGGGCCT
>JAAYMP010000247.1 GCA_012521315.1 Bacillota bacterium | reverse complement strand
GGAGCAAAAAACCCCCAACGATGTTTACGAATGGAATGACATAAATATTCAGCGGGGCATTGGGGATACGACGATTGATTTAAGCTATACCGTCTTGCCTCAAGGGGAAACGGTCATTTTCATCCGGGGATTCATCGGGAATCTTCAAGTTTTGATTCCTTATGATGTGGAAGTGGAAATTTCCCATTCTGCTGTCATCGGCCGCAGCAAAATTTTTCATATTGAAGAGGACAAACTGTGGAATCAGTCTGTTCATTACCAGACGGAGGAATATGACCAAGCAGCCCAAAAAGTTAAGATTTTCACCTCTGTTATATTGGGGGATCTTGAGGTGAAGTGGGCATGAATACGGTAAGGCTTCAAACCGGTTTAGGAATATTAGTTGCTGTGGTCGTTTTTATCGTTTCCACAATTGCTTTTATGATCGCGTTTCCGAGCGTGAATTTTAAAGCGGTGTGGGAGCAGAATATTATGGATATTCCCTTTCTGCTATTTCTTCCAAGTGTGAGCATTGTCATCGGCATTATTACCGGCCTTATATCCGGATATTATTTGAAAAAGCAGTTTAAGCTTTTAAATGATGCACTCTATGATGTGGAAGAGGGCAGAAACATTGAAATGGAAGAAAATGCCTTCTTTGACGATGGGAAGGCTGTTTTTTTGCGGATAAAGAAAATACAGAATCTTATGACGGAGCAGGCGATGCTATCCCAAAGGCTTGCTACTGAAAAAGCTGAAGACCAGGAAAAACGCATTCAGGAAATTATTTCAGAAGAAAGAAACCGCCTTGCAAGAGAGCTTCATGACTCCGTAAGCCAGCAGCTGTTTGCCGCTTCTATGCTTATGTCTGCGATCAATGAATCGAGGACTTCTGAAAATGAAACAGAAACGAAGCAGCTCAAAATGATCGAAGCGATGATCCATCAGTCCCAGCTCGAAATGAGAGCCCTCCTTCTCCATTTGCGGCCGATTGCCTTAAAAGGAAAGTCGCTGCAAGAAGGAATTGAGGAATTGATGGTAGAATTAACACAAAAAGTGAGGATGAAAATAAAATGGAAAGTGGAAGACTTTCCCCTTGATAAAGGGGTGGAAGACCATCTTTTCCGCATTTTGCAAGAATCTGTATCCAATACTTTGCGCCATGCGAAAGCAAGCCAGCTGGAAGTTCTTCTTATTAAACGGGATGACTTTATTATTTTAAGGGTAGTGGATGA
This sequence comes from Bacillota bacterium, assembly GCA_012521315.1. Lineage (GTDB taxonomy): Bacteria > Bacillota > UBA4882 > UBA10575 > UBA10575 > Capillibacterium. The sequence goes on along the minus strand of JAAYMP010000247.1, from coordinate 408 downwards.
CGGAGTAGGATTTGATGTGGACGAGCAAAATGCAGGTTCCTACGGAATTCAAAACATGCATGAACGGGCCGTTGAAATTGGCGGCACGCTTAAAATTGTGAGTGTGAAAAATAAAGGGACCCGGTTGGAAGTCAGGGTTCCAGTAATGGAAAAAAATGGTGATGGCAATGATTAGAGTGATGTTTGTTGATGACCATGAAATGGTCCGGATAGGTGTATCTTCCTATTTATCAGCCCAGCCGGATATTGAAGTTGTCGGCGAGGCCGATAATGGAAAAACAGCGGTGGAAATGGCCCTAAAATTGCGTCCGGATGTCATTTTAATGGACTTGGTCATGAAAGAGATGGACGGGATAGAAGCGACAAAAAAAATTATTGAACAATGGCCTGAGGCAAAAATTATTATCG
>JAAYMP010000214.1 GCA_012521315.1 Bacillota bacterium | reverse complement strand
GTTTCGTCTCTTCCAACATTTGCCGGGCAAACTCCGTACCAAACTCGGGAATCCCCAGCGTGCCCAAGTCAAAGCCGAGATCTTCCGGGTTAATCCCCAAAGGGGCCGCCGAGGAGAACAGTTTTAAGGTTACCGGATCATCCAACGGCACCGCCTTCGGATCGACCCCGGTTAAATCCTGAAGCATCCTGATGACGGTCGGATCATCATGGCCGAGAATATCCAGTTTGACGAGGCGTCCTTCCAAGGCCCCATGGTAGTCAAAATGGGTGGTGATCCATTCGGCCGTACGGTCGTTGGCCGGATACTGGACCGGGGTGAAGGCATAAATCTCTTGCCCCTCCGGGATAACGATCATCCCGCCCGGATGTTGCCCGCTGGAACGCCGCACCCCCGTACACCCCTGGACGAGCCGGTCGATCTCGGCCTGTCTTAATTGCAGTCCCTTCTCCTCGATGTAACCACGGACAAACCCGAACGCCGTTTTCTCGGCCAACCCGGTGATCGTCCCGGCGCGGAAGACGTTACCCTTACCGAACAACTCTTCCGTGAAACGGAGGACCACCGGCTGATATTCACCGGAGAAATTAAGGTCGATATCGGGCTCCTTATCGCCTTCAAACCCCATAAAAGTCGCAAACGGGATGTCCTGCCCATCCTTGAGCAAAGCCGCGCCGCACTGCGGACAAGCTTTATCCGGAAGGTCATATCCCGACCCAATGGCCCCGGTCGCCATAAATTCGCTGTAATGACACCGGGCACACCGGTAATGGGCGGGTAAGGGATTGACCTCCGAAATCCCGCACATGGTGGCCACAAAGGACGACCCGACCGAACCGCGGGAACCGACCAGATAACCGTCGTCCAAGGATTTTTTCACCAGTTTGGCCGCGATCAGATACAGGACGGCGTAGCCGTGGCCGATGATACTTTTCAATTCCAACTCGAGGCGGTCCACCACCACCGGCGGGAGGGGAGAACCGTAAAGCTCCTCCGCCCGGCGGTAGGCCATGGCGCGGATCTCTTCATCCGCCCCCGGAATATGCGGGGGATAGAATTGGTCGGGAAGCGGTTTGACCTCGCCGATTTGGGCCGCAACCAGTTTCGGCGCCTCAATCACCACCCGGCGGGCCAGTTCCTCCCCTAAATACATGAATTCGGCCAGCATTTCCTCGGTCGTCCGCAGGTACAACGGGGGTTGCTGGTCGGCATCTTCATACCCCTGCCCGGCCAGTAAGATCCGGCGGAAGACGGCGTCCGGGGGGCGGAGGAAGTGGACATCACCGGTGGCCACGACCGGCTTGTTCAATTCCGCCCCCAACCGGCAAATCTTCTCATTCAAGGCCATCAGTTGCTCGCGGCTGAGCCGTCCCTCGCGGATCAGGAATTCATTGTTCGCCATAGGCTGGATCTCCAGGTAATCATAGAAGGCGGCAATCTCCCGCACCCTACTCTCTTCAACCCCATTGAGCAATGCGGTAAAAAGCTCCCCCGCTTCGCAGGCCGAACCCACCAATAGCCCTTCCCGGTACCGGTTTAAAAGGGAACGGGGAATCCGGGGGTGGCGGTGGAAGTGTTCCACATGCGAAGTCGAGACCATCCGGTACAGATTACGCAACCCCGTTTGGTTTTGGACCAACAGCACAATATGATAAGGGTGTAAATTCTCCACCTTCTGCTCATTGGTTAAAGTGTTCAGATCCGCCCAGCGCGTCAAGGATTGTTCTTTACAAAGGGTCAGTGCCTTCTCCAGGATCCGCCAGGTGGTGAGGGCATCATCCCCCGCCCGGTGGTGTTGCTCCTGGACGACGCCAAGTTCTTTCGCCAACAGATCCAAACGGTGGCTCTTCATCTGCGGCCAGAGCGCCCTGCTCAGCGCCAACGTATCGGCCACCGGCGGGTTAAACTCAACCTGTAAATGTTTTTTGAGTTTCGTCCGGAGAAAACCGTAGTCAAATTGGGCATTGTGGGCGACAAAGACCGCATCTCCCACGAAGGCCAAGAACTCGGTCAACACTTCCGCGGGCGGCGGGGCGTCTTTGACCATCTCCTCGGTGATCCCGGTCAACTGCTGGATTTTATAAGGTATCGAACGTTTCGGCCGGACGAAACTGGTAAAGGTCTCGGTCACCGTCCCGTTGACAATCTTCACCGCCCCGATCTCCAAAAGATCGTTCCACTCCGGATTGAAACCGGTTGTTTCAATATCAACCACCACTAGCGGCCGCTCCTCAAAAGCGCCGGCGGGAGCAGCGGTTACGATTGGTTCCTCGTCGTTGACCAGGTAACCTTCCATCCCATAGATAATCTTGATCCCATATTTCTTGCCCAAACGGGCCGCTTCGGGAAAAGCATAAACCACGCCGTGGTCGGTGATGGCCAGGGCTTCATGGCCCCATTCGGCAACCATCTTGATCGCTTTCTCCAGTTCAACGACACTGTCCATCGCCGACATTTTGGTGTGCAAGTGTAACTCAATCCGTTTTTCGGCAGCCGCATCCATTATTTTTGGGCACGGCACCTGTTGGATACTGCCGGCCAGTAAAACTGTTTCTTTGGCATACTCATCATATTGCAAATCACCTTTAACCCGTAACCACATCCCCTTCTCGATGGCTGGCACCGTTTCTTGTTTGTTGTTATTGAAGACCTTCACCGTGATGGAATCGGAATAATCGGTCAGATCAAAAAGGAGCAGGTTACGACCGGATCTCATCGTCCGGACCTCCGTCTTTAAAACTTCCCCCTCAAGCACAACCGTTTCCGACTCGGCAGTCACGTTACTGATCGGGACCGGTTCTTCTTTAATTTTCCGCCCCAAAAGCACCCCGCCGGAGACTAGCCTTTCCGGTGCAGGCTTCGTTTCCACGGCCGGGGCACTCGGCTCGTAAAAAGGTTCGGGCGGGGCGGGCGGTTCCACCGCTTCTTCTTCGATTTCATAATTGATCTTGTAATCCATGCTATCAAACGGTGGTAAACTGGCCAGAACCTGTTTTTCACGCGCCCGGATGTAATCCACCGCCAAGGACGAATTGACCCGGAAGGTAAGACGGTTGGTCGTCGGGTCCCAGGTCAGGGGGGGTGAAGCGAGCCAGGCAAAAACCGATGGAAAGCGCTCTTTCAGTACCGCGCCCAGGGTTTCCGCCGTGACGTCGGCCGCCGGTGCCGGTTGGGCGCCGGATTCCGCCGGGAGCAGCTCCACTTTGCACTTGGCATTAAGCAATCCGGAAAACTGCGCCGCCAAGCGCTCCTGAATCTCCTGATCCCAACCGCCGTTCGCTTTGAGGCGCAAAACCACCTCTTGCGTTTCACAATCGATAAGGATCTGTTCAATCTCCGTCTCCGCCAGACACTGTGTTTCCTGAAAGAAAAGGGAGATCTGATCAATCCCCCTTAGCTCCGCTAAAGTCTTTGCTTTTGGTACAATCCGATACTCTTTTGCCATGTTGACCTCCGCCGGTTTTAGTTGCAAAGCAAATTACAAACGTCTCTTAATTACTGCAGCTTGACCGTGACCAAAGCACGGAGAATCTGCCAGTACATCCGCATCCGCGCGGCAACGCCCCGCGCCAAGCCCAGCTTTTCCTCTTTGATCACCTGGCTCAGGTGCGGAAGATCAACCCACACCACTTTATACCGGTTAGCCTGGGCCAAACGATTCATAACCACCTCAAAACCGTATCCGCTCTGGGCCAATTCGGGATGGGCAATCAGCAGTTCCCGCCGGATTGCCCGCTGCCCGTTGAGTCTTGGGGCCATATGTTGCGACAGATCGGTGGCCAGTCGCCCTCCGGTAAAACAACCAATCGTCATCATTGCCTGCTGGGTAAAGATGGGTTCCAGCAGGGTTCTCACGTGTTGGGCGGTCAACCCAACCAGGTCGGCGTCGAGAAGGAGGATCACATCGGCCGTGGTGGCCTTGACCCCCGCCATCACCGCCGCCCCCTTCCCCTTGTTCTTAGACAACTCAATTACCTGCGCCCCCATCTTGCTGGCCACCGCGGTGGTTTGGTCCGTCGACCCGTCACTAACCACGATCACCTGGTCTAATTCGGAACAGTCCAGGAGCGGCGCCAAGACCCGACCGATATTTTTCGCCTCGTTATAGGCGGGAATGACGGCAGCAATCTTCAACCTAAACACCCCGGCTTTCCTGAACGGAACTGGATTAGGGTCCGGACGCTAAGCGCTGACCGGATCTTGCTCCTTGATGTAGGCTAAGACCAGCGGCGTCACTTCCGCCAAAGGCCAACGGAAAGCTTCGCCGGTCATCCGGACCTTCACTTCCACCTCGCCCTGGGCCAAGCTCTTCGGCCCAACCGTAAGGCGCAGGGGAATGCCGATCAAATCGGCATCTTTAAACTTGACTCCCGGCCGCTCGTCACGGTCATCAAAGAGGACCTCCACCCCGGCGGCGGTCAGTTCCTGGTAAATCTGTTCCGCCGTGGCTTTCTGCTCCTCGCCCAGGGCCAAAATGGTCACCTGGAACGGGGCAATCGGCAGCGGCCACTTAATCCCGTCTTCATCGTTATTCTGCTCAATCGCCGCGGCCATAATGCGGCTGATCCCGATCCCGTAACAGCCCATGATAAAGGGTTTTTCCACGCCGTCTTCATCGCGGAAGGTCGCGTTCAGCGCACTGCTGTACTTGGTTCCCAGTTTGAAGATGTGTCCGACTTCCACCCCTCTGGTCTCCTTCAGCGGCTGCCCGCAACGGACGCAAGCATCGCCCGCTTTCGCCAGTCGAAGATCGGCAAAGGTGTCCACGGTGAAATCCCGTTCCAGGTTGACATGGCAGAGGTGAAAATCGTGCTCGTTCGCGCCGCAAATCGCGTTCTTCATCGTCTTAATCCGGAGGTCGGCCAGGACTTTAACCCCTTTTCCCTTTAGGCCGACCGGTCCGACGTAACCCACCGGCAAACCAAGTTTGGCGGCGATCTCTTCCGGCGGGGCCAACCAGTAAGGCTGATTCAGCAAATTCCCCAGTTTAATCTCGTTAAGGTCATCATCACCCCGGACCAGAACCGCAATAAACTCCGTCTCGGTTTTGTAGAAGAGGGTTTTGATCAGTTTTTTGGGCTCCACCTGGAGGAAGGCCGTAACCTCCGCCACCGTCGCCTGGTTGGGCGTCGCGACTTTTTCCACCTCCAACAGGGGTTCGGTCGCCGTTTCCGGCAAGGCGGCCGTAGCTTTTTCATCATTTGCCGCATAATTGCAGTTTTCACAGTAAAGGATCACCGCTTCCCCCGCCGGAGCCAGCACCATAAACTCATGGCTCACATCGCCGCCAATGGCCCCCGAGTCGGCTTCCACGGCCCGGAACTTCAGCCCACTGCGGGTAAAGATCCGTGCGTAGGCCTCGTACATCGCCTCGTAACTCCGGTTGAGCCCTTCCTCATCCCGGTCGAAGGAGTAGAGATCTTTCATGATGAATTCACGGGCCCGCATCACCCCAAAACGCGGCCGGATCTCATCCCGGTACTTGTTCTGGATCTGGTAAATCCGCAAGGGCAGGTCGCGGTATGAACGGACCTCGTTCTTCAGCAAAGTGGTGATCATCTCTTCGTGGGTTGGTCCCAAGCAGAAATCCCGTCCATGGCGGTCCTGCAAGCGGAACATCTCATCGCCGTAAACGTTCCATCTTCCCGACTGATGCCATATCTCGGCCGGTTGGACAATGGGGAGCAAAACTTGTATCCCCCCCGCCCGGTCCATCTCTTCTTCCACAATGCGCGTGATCTTCTTCAAGACCCTTTGGGCTAAGGGTAAAAAGCTGTAGATCCCCGCCGCTGCTTTCCGGATCATGCCGGCCCGCAGCATCAACTTGTGGCTGTCCAGCTCCGCTTCGGAAGGGACCTCCCGCAGGGTTGGAATATAGTACTGGGTGTATCTCATGATTTACCTCCTTCTTCCTCAAGTTCCTCCAGACGGAAAGCGGTCTCGTTAAACTTCAGGTTAACACCGTATTTTTCCCGGATCACCTGGGCCAGTTCCTCCGCAAAGGCCGTCAGGAGCCGGGTTTGTTTTTCCTTGCGAAGGATTTCGCCGCTGCGGAAGATCAATCCTGCTTCTTTTCCGCCGGCGATCCCAAGATCCGCCCGGCTGGCTTCCCCGGGGCCGTTGACCACACAACCCATCACCGCCAAATGCAACGGGTAAGGCAGATCCTGGACCAGTTGCTCCACCCCCTCGACCAACTCTTCCAAGCCGATCTGGCACCGTCCGCAGGTCGGACAGGCCACTACCACCGGACCGCGCTCCCGTAAATGGAGGGCTTTTAAGATCTCATAGGCCGCCGTCACTTCATGCCGCGGGTCGCCGGTCAGCGAAACCCGGATCGTATCGCCGATCCCTTGGGACAGCAAGATCCCCAGCCCGACCGCTGATTTGATCGTGCCCCGCCACCGGATCCCCGCTTCGGTGATGCCTAAATGGAGGGGGAAGTCCCACCGCTTGGCAAAGGCCTCGTTGACCGCGATGGTCTCCAACACATCCGACGATTTCAACGAGACCACAATCTGGTCAAACCCGTCCGCCGTGACCAGGGCCAACTGGTCCTCCACGCTCGCCAGCATCGCCTGGACCACATCCCCCTGGTAGCGCGCCAAATAATCCCGGTGCAAGGAACCGGCATTGGCCCCGATCCGCAGCGCCACACCGTTGGCTTTGGCGGCCCGGACCACTGTTCTTACCCGGTCGGCGCCGCCAATATTCCCCGGGTTCAGGCGGATCTTGGCCACCCCGGCGTCGATCGCCGCCAACGCCAGCCGGTAATCAAAATGGATATCGGCAACCACGGGGAGTTTGGAGTGCCGGACAAGCTCCTGGAGTTTGGCCGCAGCTTCTTGGTCCGGCACGGCAACCCGGATCAATTCGCACCCGGCCGCGGCCAAGGTTTCAATCTGCGCAAGGGTCGCCGCCACCGCCCGCGTGTCGGTGTTGGTCATTGATTGGACCACAACCGGCGCCCCGCCGCCGATCACCAGGTTCCCGACCCGGACCGGCCGGGTCTTCTTCCTTCCCATCGTTAACTTCCCTTTCTTTGTCAGTAAGTCTAACCGGCCGTCTAAAGCTTGTCCGCCGTTGGTCTGTTTTGGGCGCAAAGGTCACAAAAACCTTGGTTCTTTCGGACTTGGGCCGGTGCTTCTTTCCCACACCGTAGGCAGAAGACCCCGGCGGTGTTGGCACAGGCACGGCACAACCCGAATTTGGGGATCGCCTCCGGGTCCGGTCGACCGCAAGCCGGACAAAGACAGCTGCGGCAGTAGCCCCCTCCCATTTTCACTTCGTTGGGGGCAAAACGGCCGCAACCGCGGCAGACCCAGTTCCGTTCCTTTTTTCTGACCATCTCGCGGACACAATATTCGCAAAGATTATGCGTTTTTAAGATTCGGGCTTGCTGCACGGTATTCCCGCAACGGGCACAGTACCGTTTTCCCCGCCTCCCCTTCGTCCGGCCTTCTTTGTTCGGATCCAACCACGGACTTTTTTGCTTTCCAGCCACGATCGAAACCTCCATTTAACCCTTGGGCAGCAGACGCC
>JAAYMP010000213.1 GCA_012521315.1 Bacillota bacterium | reverse complement strand
GATCACTTCATAAGGTACCTTTTGTTCAGCGGTCCCTGAAGTTTGTTGCCACTTCAAAGAGATCAAAATGTTGTCATTATCCTTTTGCGCCAAAACATCTACGTTATGCCTGCTTCCGTTTGGTCTTTGGCCTACATTAACTTGTTGGCGGTATGTATACCCCCCTAGTCTTAATGCAGGCAGCACCATCGCTTCTAAAACTTGACCCGTACTTGTATCCCTTGGCATAAAATTCATCCTTCCTAAAGGTTCCTAGTGGCCAAGACCTCCATGGCAGGCGTCCGATCCCCGGTACACGATATCCTTCTTGGCGCTTTAAGCAGTTGAATCCTAAAGCCGAGTTCGGTATAGAGTTTTACGATCCGGTCCGTTGCTTGATTAGACAAGACGACCGGACCGGTATGTTTAGACAACCACTCGGCTAATCTCACCTGATCATCCCACTTAAAATCGTCTTTGGCATACTTGGTAAACTCAACGTCGTACGGAGGATCGGCGTACACAAAATCATCCTCCAATAGTTCGACCTTTTCAAAGTCTAGACAGGAAAAATCCCACCGGTTGAAGACTCTGCTGTAGACGGTAAAATCCCGGATATAGTTGATGTTCTTATAGCGACCAAACGGCACGTTATAATATCCGGCCGAGTTTACCCGGTAAAGACCGTTGTAACATGTTCTATTTAGATAGTATAAAAGTTCGGCCGCCTCTTTGGAGTCTGAACGCCCGTCTTTAATGAGCTCGTTAAAACGATCACGATGGCGATAGTAGAGCGCCTTGTCATTTTCCATGGGGATGGAGATAATCAGGCCTTCCTTCGTCCATTTATAAAAGTTAATTAAATGCGGGTTAATATCGTTCAACAAAGCCCTTTCGGGATTAAGTCCCAGGGCGACAGCCAACCCACCGCAAAAGGGTTCGACAAAGCGCAGGGCTTTATAAGGAGTCCAAAGCGGCTCGAGATGAGGGACCAGCCACCTCTTACCCCCGGCCCATTTCAATATTGGCTCCAAAACTTCTGAAGTGTTTTTTTGTTCATGTTTAACGTGCATATTAAATCCCCTTTGTAACATGACAGTTCCTAACCTAAATTCTCTTGACAGCCTCGTATTCCTTCAAAGTCGTCCGTGGTAATCAAGGCCAACCGATTAGGTCAAAACAAGCTTCGACGGAGACAGTTTCGATTGCTTAATTATAAACAAAAAACCCCAGCTTTCCTGGGGTTATTTTCCTTATGGTGCCGAAGGTGGGATTCGAACCCACACGAGAGTACTCCCACTGCGCCCTGAACACAGCGCGTCTGCCAATTCCGCCACTTCGGCATCGCATATGTTATTATAACCGAAATAAAGCGGCTTGTAAAGGGGTAAACTCGCTAAATGATCACGGTTAATCACGGGTAACGTGGGCTTCACCGGCTTTCCCCACCACCAGTTTGCAAAGAACGGGCCGATCATCTCGCTGGTTAAAGGACCCTTGGCGTTATACTCCCGGAGGAGCATAACGGTGGCCGCCGGTGCGGCCGTGGTGGAGATAGCCCTAAAAAGCAAGGCGGAATACGCCTCCGATAGAAAAGGCGATAATGCTTAAAGCAATCGAATTGATTGGCGTGAAGACCTTAATTGTTTCGGCCAAGATTAAATAAAAACCGACGGCCCGCCGGAAACGCGCGATGTTTAATTTCTGTATATTTTAGGGGAAGTAATCGTAAAATATAGGCGTGGTTTGGGCATTTAGGCAAAATTTAGCCCTTTATGGCGTCCGGTGGAGCAATATAATGCTATTTTTGATTAACCAGTGTAGTCTATGCCTTATGGCCAAAACTGCCCGCTTATGCTTCTTGCATTTTCCAAGTTTGGTTAATACAATTAAACCTAGATTAGCACTCACCTTGAATGAGTGCTAATAACAAGCTAAAAACAAGCTTTGAGGAGGGATAAAATGAAAATCAAACCATTAGGCGAAAGAATCGTCATCAAACTGCTCGAGAGTGAGGAAAAGACCAAGAGTGGCATCGTCCTCCCCGACACCGCGAAAGAAAAACCGCAAATGGGCGAGGTCTTAGCGGTTGGCAACGGTAAAATCCTGGATAACGGCCAGAAAGTCCCCATGGAAGTGAAAGTGGGCGACAAAGTCCTGTTTGCCAAATACGCCGGAACCGAAGTAAAGGTGGACGGCGAAGAATACATGGTGCTAAAGGAGAGCGATGTCCTCGCGATCCTCGAATAAATCCGACCAAGTTTGCACAGCTTTTGAACAGCTAATCTTATTAAGAATTTAAGAATACTAAAAAGAGGGTGAGAAAATGGCAGGTAAACAAATTACTTATGCCGAGGAAGCACGTCACGCTCTGGAGCGTGGTGTCAATAAACTTGCTGACGCCGTTAAGATTACGCTCGGCCCCAAAGGCCGGAATGTCGTTTTGGAGCGGAAATATGGTTCCCCAACAATTACCAACGACGGCGTCACCATTGCCAAAGAGATCGAATTGGAAGATCCCTTTGAAAACATGGGTGCCCAACTGGCCAAAGAAGTGGCCACCAAGACCAATGACATCGCCGGCGACGGTACCACCACGGCGACCATCCTGGCCCAAGCTATGGTGCGGGAAGGTTTGAAGAACGTGGCCGCCGGGGCCAACCCCATGATCCTGAAACGCGGGATTGAAAAAGCGGTCCAGGTAGTGGTCGATGAGATCAAGAAGATCAGCAAACCGGTGGATAAAAAAGAAGCCATCTCCCAGGTGGCCTCCGTCTCCGCTTCCGACGAAGAGATCGGGAAGTTAATCGCCGAGGCCATGGAGAAAGTGGGTAAAGACGGCGTCATTACCGTCGAAGAATCCAAGACCATTGAGACCAAATTGGAAGTGGTCGAAGGAATGCTCTTTGACCGGGGTTACATCTCCTCCTACATGGTAACCGACTCCGAACGGATGGAGGCCGTCCTGGAAGAGCCTTATATCCTCCTCACTGACAAGAAGATTACCTTAGTTAAGGATCTCCTCCCCATTTTGGAGAAAGTGGTCCAGAGAGGCAAACCTTTATTGATCATCGCCGAAGATGTGGAAGGCGAAGCCCTGGCCACCTTGATCGTGAACAAACTACGCGGTACCCTTAATGTGGTCGCGGTCAAAGCTCCCGGCTTTGGTGACCGGCGGAAAGCGATGCTCAGTGATATCGCCATCGTCACCGGCGGGCAGGTTATCTCCGAGGATGTCGGCATGACCCTGGAAAACGCCACCCTGGAGATGCTCGGTGAAGCACGCCAGGTCAAGGTGACGAAAGAAGAAACCACCATCGTCGATGGGAAAGGTTCTTCCCAAGACATCAAGAACCGGATTAGCCAGATCAAACTGGAGATCGAAGAGACCACTTCCGACTATGACCGGGAGAAACTCCAAGAGCGGCTTGCTAAACTGTCCGGTGGCGTTGCCGTCATCCAGGTTGGTGCCGCCACCGAAACCGAAATGAAAGAGAAGAAGCACCGGATTGAAGACGCCCTCTCCGCCACCCGTGCAGCGGTGGAGGAAGGAATTGTCCCGGGCGGTGGGGTCGCGCTCCTGCAAATCTCGCCGATTCTGGAAGAGCTGCAAAAGAAAGAAAGCGGCGATATCGCCACCGGAATCTCCATCGTGCGTCGCGCTTTAGCCGAACCGTTAAAACAGATTGCGACCAACGCGGGGGCCGAAGGTTCCGTCATCGCCGAAAAAGTGCTTAATCTCCCCAAAGGTGAAGGCTACAACGCGATGACCGGCGAGTTTGTCGACATGATCAAAGCCGGGATCGTCGACCCGGCCAAAGTCACCAGAAGCGCGCTCCAGAATGCAGCCAGCATTGCCGGAATGCTCTTGACCACCGAATGCCTGATTGCCGACATTCCGGAGAAAGAGAAACCAATGCCCAACCCGGGTATGGGCGGAATGGATTACTAAAAAAAGAAAAAAGAAGGGGTAAAACCCCTTCTTTTTTTGTGCCTGAATTTTGTACCTAAACCAAGCCTTCTTTTCTCGCCCGTTTTTAGTCGAAAAGCCCGGCCTTGAAGGACCTTTTTCCCCGCAGCCACTCCTTTGTGCTATAATCGAACTACAAAAGAATAATCATTAAGGAGTGGTTCGATGCCGGATAAGCAATACTATGTGGACCGGGCGCTCCAGCTCGGTGCCGATCACGCCGTCCTTTTCACCTTGGAAGAGATCGTTTTTGATCCCCGGACCATCCTCAAGTGCATGTTCGGTTGTGCCGACTGGGGAAAAGGCCATACCTGCCCCTCGCGCCCGGGATCACTCAAACCTTGGGAGTACCAGAAAATCTTCGCCGCCTACTCTTGGGGGGTCATTATCCACTCCACCGACAAAAAAAAGTCGCAAGAGGTCTCCTTTGCCATTGAACGGGAAGCCTTCCTCGACGGCTACTACTTCGCCCTGTCCCTCAGTGACTGTGCCCTCTGTGCCGAGTGCGCCGGCTTTAGAGGGCAGCCCTGCGTCCACCCGAAGAAAGCCCGTCCCGCCTTTCACAGCGTGGGGATTGACGTTTTCCGGACTGTCCGGCAATTCGGTTTGCCGATTCAAACCTTAAAAGACGAAAACCAGGAGCAAAACTGGTACTCGGCGGTCTTCATCGCCTGAGATAATTACCCGTATCTCCCGCGGTTTGCGCCCCGGTCGGTCCCAATTCCGGCCGGGGTTTAATTGGCTCGCCCAGCAGAAAATGCCCGCCCAAGGTCGCATTTTTCACCCCGTCGACCAGGATGGTCACCTCGTCCAAGTCAAGATTCACCGCCAACGTGTTAACCAGGCTATAAATGGCCATCAACTCGGAAGCGCCACCCCCGTTGATAAAGGTGCCCAGTTCCGAGCTGACATCAACCACCGCCCGCGTGCCCGCCAAATGCAAACCATGGACCCAATTGCCCCCCGGCAAACATGGTAAAAGGACACTGCCTTCGCCCGGACCCTTGGCCAATTCTTCCAGGATCACCCGGGCCTTTTGCAATTTGTTCTTCTCCTCCAGTTCAGGCAAGGGGCGGATCTCAGGTTTAAAACTCAGATCCTCATTGTTGGGCGTGGCAAAGTATAAACAAGCGGTCCCCGGCTCCAGGGTGGGATGGGAAAGCTCGGGATAGACTTTCACCGCCAGCGTTTCCCCCGGACCCCCGCCCGGCCTGGTCGCCACCGGGGCCGCCGGTCGCGCTTCCTGGGTGAGAAAGACGGCGGTTCCATAAAAGATACTTTCGGCCAGTTTCTCCCGGTACTCCGCATCGGCCAGTAGCTCCTCTTCGCGCGGGTTGGAGATAAACCCCACTTCCACCGTGACGGACGGCATCTTGGTCGCCTTGAGGATTAAATAGTCGGCACTCTGGGCTTTCCGCCGGTTCGGCCCCAGCCTAGTCACCAGACTGTTTTGGATTGCTACGGCCAGCCGCTTACTCTCCGGAAGTTCGCTGTCGTAAAAACACTGGGCCCCCGACCAGATCGATTG
>JAAYMP010000246.1 GCA_012521315.1 Bacillota bacterium | reverse complement strand
GGAATTCCGATTACAGGCATTCATTGCAATGAGAAAGAAATGCCTTATAAAATTGGCGCATATATTGATTATTACCGTCCGGATATATTGGTTATTACCGGTCATGACTCATATTCAAAGGCAAAAGGAACAATTGATGATCTAAATGCCTACCGCCATTCAAAATATTTCGTCCAAACAGTTATAGAGGCCAGAAAGAAAGTTCCAAGCTTGGATCAGCTTGTTATTTTTGCCGGTGCATGTCAATCCCATTTTGAATCATTAATTCAAGCAGGAGCCAATTTTGCCAGTTCTCCGACAAGGATCAATATTCATGCTTTGGATCCGGTTTATGTTGTAGCAAAAATTTCTTTCACCCCTTTTATGGAAATGGTAAATGTATGGGATGTTTTGCGAAATACGCTTACTGGGGAGAAAGGGGTAGGAGGAGTTGAGACAAAAGGGTTGTTAAGAATTGGCATGCCCTTTCGCTATATGAACAATAAAACGGATTGAACTTTTTTTCTCTGCTTGAACTGGAGCCGAGAGTTTTCTTATTAAGAGCTTCTTATGTATATTTTCATGATTGCTGAAGATTTTTAAAAGACATTTAGTTGCCTTTTTGCCATTTGCGGAGACCTCACGATCGATTTTCTCCTGTATTCCTTTTCACTTTGTTAAAAAGGCCTTTTCTTTTGGAGAATATTAGGGGATTAACGTTAAAACAGGGGATCATAACTCCCTGCCCATTCCAGTTCCTATTTCCGAATAAAAAGAGTACATATTTTATTTTTTTTCGGAAATAATGATTGTAGAAAATTAGTTAAAATTGAAGAAAAATATCAGTTGACAACCGTTTTTAAACACTGCTATAATTTATATTTTTACTTGACTTAATTTTGCCGGTGTGATACACTAATTTACAGTGAGGTGGACCGAATGAAAAGTTTAGTTGAGATTAAAAAAGCTCTAGATTCAAATTTAGGGAAAAGACTATTGTTGAAAGCAAATGGCGGACGCAGGAAGACGATTGAACGTTCTGGAATTTTGGCAGAAACGTATCCTTCTGTTTTTGTTGTTGAGCTCGACCAAAATGAAAATGCATTTGAACGGGTATCATACAGCTATGCGGATGTCTTGACAGAAACGGTTCAAATTACATTTTACGAAGATAAAGAGCAAATTGCGATGAATAATTAAGGCATTTTTCGGCAGTAAACAGTTGTTTACTGCTTTTAATTTTTTTAGGGCAAAAATGGCAAGCAGCCAGCTTGAAGATTTTTCAATAGATGCCTGAAGAAGGATGTCATGAAATGGATGCTTGGAAAGCATAATAATTTGTAGCGGTGAAGAAAGGGGATGTCAAATGGGGAGAAGACGGGGAGTTATGTCCGAAAGCTTTAAAGAAGAGCTGGCGAAAGAACTTGGATTTTATGATGTTGTTCAAAAGGAAGGATGGGGCGGCATCAGGGCGAAAGATGCCGGAAACATGGTAAAGCGGGCTATTGAATTAGCCCAGCAGCAGCTGGCTAATAAATAGCCTGAATATGTGTGATCGGCTGGACTGTTTTCTGT
>JAAYMP010000212.1 GCA_012521315.1 Bacillota bacterium | reverse complement strand
GTCGGTGATTAGATGATCGCCGGGAAGATTGTCCAGACCGGCCTCCTGCCGCTCGCCGCCTGCCGAATAAGCCAGATCGACCGGCAATTCCACTTTATCGGCATGTCGCGCGAGGATGTTCGCAGCTATTTCCACATAATCCCAAAGGTTTTGCGCCTTAATATATTCCGTGGATGCTTTGCCAATCGCCACTCCTTGCGCCAGAAACATAATATTGGCCACCAAACCTCCGGTGAGGATCCGGTCGGCGGTCCCCGCCCGCAAAACCGATGACATCATCAGAAAGGCGTCTTGAATCTTGGCTCCACCTAAGACGAAAAGACAAGGACGCTCGGGAGCGCTCATGATCTGGCTGAGGATGGAATACTCCCGCTCAAACAGTCTTCCCATGGCCGAAGGCAGGACCTCGGGAAAGCCGATCAGGGTCGGCTGCGCACGGTGCGCGGCGGCAAAAGCGTCACAAACATATAAATCACCCAGGGGGGCCAATTTGCGGACCACCAAGGTTTTGGCTTGCTCTTCCGGGGGAAGGTTGAGTTTTGTTTCGAAAAGCGTCATTTCTTCAGCCATGTACCGGACATTGTCCAAAAGAAGAATCTCCCTCGGGCGTAACTGTTTGATGCAATCCCGGGCGAAGGGGCCGCATACATCATCGATAAACTTTACTTCCCACCCGAGCAAGCGGCTAAGTTCGGCAGCATGGTATTCGGTTGAATAATAATTATGATACTCCAGATCACCGCCCTGATGGGCCAAAAGTACCGTTTTGGCCTTCCGCTCCGCCAGCTCTTTAATGGTGGGGGCACACCCTTTTAGCCTGGAAATGTCGGCCAGCCCGCTGCGGTCTTTTTTAAGGGCGGAGTTGATATCCACCCGGCAGAATACGGTTTTGTTTTCGAGTTGAAAATCGTCCAGGGTTTTGATGCCAAATTTCATCGGGCATCACCCGGCTTCAGGCCTAAATATTTGTTTGTCGCCGCCAAGGCTTCTTCTTGCGAGGCGTGCATTCTCAAGGCGGCTCTGATTCCGTCCATGGTTTCCGGAATTACAACCGCCTCTTGGGGGATATTGATGGCATAAATGATATCCGACTCATGGATGGAAACGGTCTCTTCAAAAACGGCAATTTCATACATATCTCCCCTGTGATTGCCAAGATCCCGGGCGTATCTAAAGAGAGCGGTATTCGAATCAAAACCGTCGGCAATCCGGACGATCCTGATCCGCGGATGCTTGGCAAAGTTCGCCAAAACCTCTTCCCTGGAGATCTTCTTTTTCGGCGTGGCAACAACACTGATAATATGACCGTGGGTGGTTGGCACGTGAACCAAAAGGCCGGTGGCCTTAATATGAGGCATGATTGTCATCAGATCAACGGCTTGGTGGTTCGGGACCGGTTCAACTTTGGCTAAATCCACATATCCCCGGTGCGTATCGCCCGGATCGGCGCACCGCCGGATAATGGTAACGGCTACTTTTTCAATCCCAACGGCTTTATCCAGGCAATCCACCGAACGGATTAATCCGGTAGTGTTACAGGAAGTTAGTTTTAAATAGTCTTTCCCCACACCCTTATCAAAATTGGCATAACCATGGAAAAAAACATCGACAATATCGTTTTTTTCGCCCCCTTGAAAAATCGCCTTAACCCCGTACTCTTTATAGATCTCTTTGTTTTTGCGCCCAACCCCGGCGCTGGTGGCATCCAGGATAATATCGACCTTTTTTAAAAGATCGATCAGATTGCCTGATACCGGTAGACCGGCTTCCTCCAACTGGGCGCGGTTTTCATCCTGCGCACAGTAAAGAGCGTACGGCATACCCCTTTCCTTTAAAGCTCTAAGTGCCAGCGTCGGAGCCACATCAACAATCCCTACCAACTCCATATCCCCTTGTTTGTAGACGGCGTCCGCTAAGCGCTGGCCGATTACGCCGTAACCAACTACACCAACCCGTGCTTTACTCATCAACAATTCCTCCTTTAATTATTTTTCAACAGGTGATTCAAGAACTTGATTCCCTGTTTGGCCGCTTCGTCATCTCCCGGTTTGGGGAGAACTTCAATGCCAACCGGTCCATCAAACCCGATTTCACACAGGGTTTGATAGATTCCTTGAAAATCGGTGTGTCCCCATCCGGGGGCCAGCCGGTTACTGTCAGCAAAATGAACATATCCCAGGCATGGACCAACCTCCAGCAACACTTGTCCATACGAAACCTCTTCCAGGTTCATATGGAAAGTATCCGCCAATAAACGCAGATTGGCATAGCCCAATTCCCTGATAATGTTCATGCCTTCGGCTAAAGTGTTAATGATATTAGTCTCATACCGGTTGATTGGTTCAAGGAGAATCATTACCTTTTTATCCAGAGCATACCGGCAAACCTCACCGATCATCTCCTTGCCATGGGAAAAGATTTCATCATAATCAACAAGCGATTCGATCTTGCCACGGATCCCCCCGATAATAACCGCCGCACCCAACTGGGCGGCCAAATCGACATGGCCTTTCATCCTTTCCAAAGCTTTCAGCCTCTTTTCCCCCTCTTCTGCAAAAAGGCTGAACCCATCGTTATAATAAGTCTGGCCGGTGGCAATGCCGTACACCCTTAAATTATAAAGAGACAACTGATGTTGAAGGGCTTTGCTGTCCAGTTCCTTGGCGTCCCTTAGACTAAGCTCGACCCCGTCGTATCCTAGCTCCCCCGCCCTTTTCAATCCTAAGCTAAGGTCACCGGAATAAAGCAATGGCCCGAACCCCGACTTTGTTGGCGACAAACTAATAACCTTCTTCACCAGCATTCCTCCTTTAATCCCCCCAAATTGAGTAAGATATATAACATGATTGTATTCATAATAGTGTTGTTATGTATTTACAATTTCCACGAAATATATTTAATTCCTTCCGGAATAATATTTTTTCTCACATATTTTTTCGTTTGTGTTCCGGTAATGACAGAATATGGACAAAAAAGTGACTACCCACAGGGTAGTCACTGCTTTATTCGTTTCCTTGACAAACGCCGCGCGCCATAACATAAAGCCGCCGGCCAAACAGGGAAGGTTTATACTCCGGTCTATTGAAATAAAATAATAAGATGAGCTTGGCCGTACCGATCCGTACACCTTCAAATCCCAAGGTCGGCCCCACTCTTGAATGTTTATCGGAAAATGACGCGAAGGCCGCGGAAAAGTGATTGTATTGTATATTGAAAAACGCGAAAGTGTTGTTAGGGGGGGAAACTTAATTATGTCTTTTCGAGGCTGGGACCGCGTGCAAATCGAAACCAAAGAAGGGCTAAAACCGGCCGTCGCGCCGGTGATCGTCTCCGCCAGCCGGGCAACGGACATCCCGGCCTTTTATAGTGAGTGGCTGATGCAAAGACTAAAGGCCGGTTATGTCAAATGGATCAATCCCTTCAGCCGGCAGGCCCAATATGTATCCTTCGCCAAAACGCGGGTGATTGTGCTTTGGACCAAAAACGCCCAACCGCTGCTCCGCCACCTCCCGGCCCTGGACCGGATGGGGATCAACTACTACTTCCACTATACGGTCAACGACTACGCGGCGGAAGGGCTGGAACCCAATCTGCCCGGACTGGCCGCCCGGATCCAAACCTTCCGGCAGCTGGCCAAGGCGATCGGAAAGAAGAAAGTGATCTGGCGGTTCGACCCTTTGATCCTGGGCCAGGATTTAACCGTCGCGCGCCTCCTGGAAAAAGTGAAGCGCGTCGGGGACGCGCTCCATCCGTTTACGGAAAAACTGGTGATCAGTTTTGCCGACATCGCCCGGTACAAACGGGTCCAGCGCAATCTGATCAATGGTGGTTTTTCCGGCTACCGCGAATTCGACCCGCCCGAAATGCGGGCGCTCGCCGCCGGTCTTCAGGAAATGAACCAAAAGTGGGGCCTCCGGATCGCGACCTGTGCGGAGGAGATTGATCTTTCGCCTTACAGTATAACGCATAATAAATGCATCGACGATCAACTGCTGATCGAGCTCTTCCCCCATGATCAGGCCCTGATGAAGTTCCTTGGGCACGAACCGGCGCCGCCCGGTTTGTTCCCCGGCGCAACCGGGCGCGGCCGGCGGGCCGTCAACCTGAAGGACAAGGGGCAGCGCAAGGCGTGCGGCTGCATCGTCAGTAAAGACATCGGCCTGTACAACACCTGCAGGTATCTATGCCAATACTGCTACGCCAACTAGCGGGCTTAAAAATGAAACCGTAGCCCCACCGTTGTCGCCAAGCCATTGAGATAGAGC